>JBHHWX010000005.1:0-34330 GCA_046756745.1 bacterium
TTTTTCACTGTTTCGATGAAAACTGCAACGCTAAAGCGTTGCACTCCAATCCAAAGGCTGAATAGATACATTAACAACAAAAAAATGAGCTCAATGTCGATCTGTGTAGACAAATAAATATCGTCTCATTGAAATATTTTCGCCACTTAGCGCCAAACATCGACAAAGTTTTGTCGATAAGTCGAAGCTCAAATCTCTAAGTCAAGGTGAGAATTTAACGCAGAGGCGCAGAGGAACGCAGAGAAGAAGCTTAAGAACTTCTTTGTCACAGTGCTTCTTTCCCTGCGATCTTTGCGTCCTCAGCGTTGAAATGCATAGCGCTATTTTAAGCGACGAAGTCATCTTTTCGTAGCAATGTCTGCTAAAAGGCGTAGAATCTATGCCCTCTTACAGGTGCCGCAGCGAAAAGAAGGCTGACACAAAAACAACTTTTTGCTTTTTTTATCCAATCTGTGCCAGCTCAAACTTATCCCGGTAATTCTTGAAAAAATGCGCCCGCACCGGTAAGTTCTCGTGATTTAAGATTTGTTTGTCTTTGTGTGCCAGTCTAAAAGCTTCATCTCTTGCCTTTAAAAGCAACTCGGTATCTTTAACAATATCAGCGATGCGAAGTTTCGGCAAACCATGTTGCTTTGTTCCGAAAAATTCACCGGGCCCGCGAAGTTTTAAATCGACTTCTGCAATTTTAAAACCGTCATTGGTTTGGGAAAGCGTGCTTAAACGGGTTTTGGCGTCGGAAGATATCGGGTATTGCGCGATGAGAAAACAGACCGATTTCTTCTTGCCTCGCCCGACACGGCCGCGAAGTTGATGCAATTGCGGCAGGCCAAATCGTTCGGCGTTTTCAATAATGATGATGGTCGCATTCGGCACATCCACTCCAACTTCGATCACCGTGGTGCTCACCAACACGTTCACCTTACCAGCCTTAAAAGCGAACATCACTCGTTCTTTTTCTTCGCTTTTCATACGTCCGTGCAGCAAGCCGACCTCATATTCTGCAAAGAACCCATCGCGGAGATTCTCAAAGCTTTCGATAGCGGCCTTCAAATCCATCTTCTCCGATTCTTCCACCAGAGGATAAATGATGTAGGCCTGATCGCCCTGAGCTATTTTCTCTTTGACAAACTGATATATTTCCGGACGTTTTTTATCGCTGCGCCAATACGTTCTTATTGGCTGCCGACCAGGAGGCAGCTCGTCCAAAATGCTCACGTCCAGGTCTCCATAAAGAGTGAGTGAGAGCGTTCTCGGGATCGGGGTGGCGGTCATGACCAGCACATCCGGGGTCGCCGCTTTTTCAATAAGCGACGCTCTCTGCCGAACCCCAAAACGGTGCTGCTCATCGACGATCACCAAACCGAGTTTCTGAAATTCTACATTTTCTTGAATAAGCGCGTGTGTGCCCACCACAAGTTCAGCGTCACCGCCTTTTATCGCCTCCAAAATAGCTTGGCGTTCTTTTTTCTTTTGCGCGCCGATCAAAAGAACAACTGTGACGCCGAATTCGTTCAAAAAATTCTGTAAAGTTAAAAAGTGCTGCTCTGCTAAAATTTCGGTTGGCGCCATCAAAGCGGCCTGGTATCCGTTCTCAATAGACATCATCATTGAAATAAGCGCGACCATGGTTTTCCCGGAACCGACGTCGCCCTGCAACAGACGGTTCATGGGCACATCTTTCTTCATATCCTCGCGAATCTCCCGGATGACTTTCTTTTGCGCGGAGGTCAGCTCAAACGGAAGAGATTCGATGAGGGAGCGGGTTCGTTCCCCGACTTTGAGAAACTCGATGCCTTTTTTCTTGATCGAATGCTGCCTTTTTCGGAAAGCCAGCATCAGCTCCAGATAAAACAATTCATCAAATTTCAGCCTTTTTCGCGCTTCTATCAGAGCTTCCCGTCCTGCGGGAAAGTGAATATTCCGAACGGCTTCTTGCAAAGAGATCAACTGCTGCCGTTTTATGAGATCAGCCGGCAGGATTTCCTGTAACAACGGCGCATAGTTTTTCAGAGCGCCTTTCAAAACACGTCGAAAGCCGCGACTGTCCAGTCCAACCCTTCCCAGCGCCTCCGTAGATGGATAAAGAGGAATGATGCGTCCGGTATGCAGAAAATCGTTTTCGCCATTTTCGCTCAGTTTGTCGTATTCCGGATGGACCATTTGATAATCGCCAAAACGTCCAACCTTGCCACTGAAGGCAACTGTTTCCCCCTGTTTAAAAACCCGGTTCCAAAAGTCGACACGATTAAACCAAACGCAATTCAAATAGCCGCTGCCATCAAAAACAACTAACATAAAACGCCGGCGTTTCCCTTTTTTGATGCCGCTGAATTGTATCTTGCCAACGACCGTGACTGTCGCGTCTTGTCTCAAATCTTTAATCCGGGTGATAAAGCTGCGGTCTAAATAACGGCGAGGGAAATAATAAAGGAGATCGAAAGCGGTGTGAACCTCAACTTCTTTAAGGCATTGAGCGCGTCTTTCCCCCACTCCTTTTAAAAACTGAACAGCGGTGTTTAATTTATTTTGAACGGAATTCAACACATTCTTGGTTTGGGTTCTTCAAAAGCTTTTCGTCTAAGGTTTGTGCAAAAGAACACTTTTAGCCACGGATTTACACTGATTGACACGGATAAAAATACAAATTGAGTTTAAAGATCAAAAGGCAGAATAATTTTTTGGCAGAATAATAAAAATTTATAAAATAAAATTGTTCTGCCATAGTTAGGTGTTTCATCAGTGTTGTTCCGTGGCTGAAACGCAAAGGCCGGCGTTATTGTGAAATGTGAAACGTGCCCCTCATCATGGTGTGGCGGGCATTGGCCGTCACACGTCTCACGTTTCACGTCTCACGTTTGCCGGCGCTTATCGATTATACCGCACAACATATTCAACGACACCTTCCCCATCTTGGGGAATCTCAACTGAAAATTCGATCGTGGTGGCATTTTTCTTTTGGTACTCGTGCGATGTGCGACCGATTTCCCAATCGAAATTAAGGCGCTCAACCACGGCCACAGCGACCGCGGCGTCTTTGTGGTTGCGCAGTTTTATTTCCCAGGTCTCTTCCCAGGAATTCTTGCCCACAGAGCGGCGATCTTTTTGAGTGCGTTCGCCGACGATATCAAACGCATTCCCGACGTAAATCCGCACTTTCTCATCTTTTGGCGTGTGCTCGATAAAATCCTCGCCGATGAAAATCAACGATTTGTCGTCATCTTCTTTATATATCCGGATTTTACCTGCCGGCAGCGGGATACCGAGACCGACGCGCTTCTTGTTCTCGAACTCGAGATTTACACGTACCCGTCTGCCATCGCGTGCGCCGTCGAAGGCATACTTTTTAGCGACCGCAACTTCGGTGTTTTCAATAAGCGATATTTGTTTGACTTGGTGGTTGGTGACGGTTGTCCGGCGTTGTAACGTGTAGAGGTGATATTCAAAAAAGGCCTTCTCTTCAAAGTGATCCGGCGCAGATTCAGCTAAAGTCCTTCTTGCAAGGGACAGAGGCCGCACAGGAGCCCGGGCGCGGTGCACATCGCCGGCTACGACTTTCAGCTTCGCGTTCTCATACGTGGCGCCGGATTTATTGTCGATGGAAACCCAAGCGCCGAGATCCAATTTGGAATCCTCCTTATTCGTGACGCCCACATACTCCGCATGCCACTGAATGCCGGACGTCAGGTACCCAACTTCGATTTTATGGTCGCCGGATTTTTGACAATCCAAGGACCACACCAAAGTTGGACGGGTTATCAAGCCATCCGGGAGTTTGGGGAAATCCATGGTTTCGACAGACCCTCTGTTGACGATTTTAATTTTACCGTCCTCTTCTTGTAAGATAATATCATGGCTCGCTGCACTCAGGAGAGTCCCGGAGTAAAACTTCCCCTCTTTCGCCGTGATATTGATTTTTTGATCGAGGTATTTTTGCAAGATTTTTTCTGAGTTGACTAAATCGTATTCATAGTTTTGTTCGAGGATCATGACTTTTTCCGGAGCCGTCAAGGAGCTAAAATAAACTGAGGTTGGATCGATGCGGGAGGCAACGTCCTGAAATCGAACGTCCGAAACTCCTTTTTTAAGGGCAATAGTCCGAACTTCCCGCACCAGCGCCAAGTTGTCGTTGTACACTGTCAGGGAGACCTCGTTGTCTTGAGCCAGCACGATTTGAAGCAGCCCAGCCTGAAGGGTGAAAAGCAAGACGATTGTCCTTTTCACTAACTTCTTCATAACCTCGTCCTTAATCCGCAATACTCTCCAAGTGAATTTTCAACTTATGCAAATTCAACTCGAAATCGCTTTTCTTCTGTTTTTCGCGATTAATTATGTCTCCCGGCGCTTTCTTGAGAAAATCCGAGTTTTGCAATTTAAGATTGAGGCTTTCAAGCTGCTTTTCGAGACGGGTCATTTCTTTTTCGAGACGTTCTTTTTCAACGGTGAAATCGATCAACCCTTCCAGAGGCATGTAAATTTCCAGGGCGTTTACAATCGCGCTGGCTGCCTTCTTGGGCTTCGCAGCCCCCTTCAGACATTCGAGTGTGGACACATTGGCCAGTTGCTCAAAATATTTTCGATGCGAATCGATCAGCTCTAAATTAACGCCGTTGGTCCCGGTCACGATGACGTGTGCCTGTTTGGTTGGCGGGACATTCATCTCACCTCGGATATTGCGAATGGCCCCAATCGCGCCCTGGATAGTTGCCATATCTCTTTCTACTGTCTGATTCACAAACGAACGGCTCTCCATGGGCCAGGGAGCGATCATGATGCTCTCGGAGTCGTTTTGATTGCGTATTTTCTGCCAAATCTCCTCGGTGATAAACGGGATAAAAGGGTGCAGCAATTGCAGCGTGCCCTTGAGCACCATGACAGCGGCGCCTAAAGACGCACTTTTATTCTCCTGGTGATTTTCAGCATACAAACGCGGCTTGATCAATTCGAGATACCAATCGCAATACTCCCGCCAAAAGAATGAAAAAATGGCGTCCACCGCTTCATGAAACTTGAACTGCTCTACCCCACGGGTTACCTTGCGTACGGTTTTTTGATACCGGCTGAGAATCCACAAATCGGCCAAGTCCAAGCGATTTTCTTTCAATGCGTTTTGCACAAAGTCTTTATCGGCGTTTTTTATATCCGTTTCCGAGATATTCATCCACAAAAAACGAAAAGCATTCCACAATTTGTTGGAAAAGTTGCGGCCGATTTCAATATCCTTGACAGCTAAATTAATATCCTGTCCTTCCGCAGACAACATCAACAGCGCGAAACGAACCGAATCGGCGCTGTATTTCTCTATCAACTCCAGGGGATCAATGCCGTTGCCTACCGACTTGCTCATCTTGTTTCCCTGGGCATCGCGGATCATACCGTTAAAATACACATTGTGGAACGGAAGCTCGCCCATACATTCCAGCCCAATCATCACCATTCTTGAAACCCAGAAAAAGATAATATCCGCTCCGGTCACCAGGGTATCCGTTGGGTAGAAATATTTCAGCTCCTTGGTTTCATCGGGCCAGCCCAATGTTGCAAACGGCCAAAGCTGAGACGAGAACCAGGTGTCTAAAACGTCCGAATCTTGCTCGAATTCATGTTGCAGGCACGAGTCGCAACGACTGGGTTGTTCAAAGGCGGCAACGACAGCATGACACTTTTTACAAGTGTAAATCGGGATGCGGTGCCCCCACCAAATTTGCCGGCTGATACACCAATCGTGGATGTTCTCCAGCCAATTGGTGAACACTTTTGTCCAACGCGTTGGGTGAAATTTGATTTTTCCTTCCTTAACGGCTTGCAGCGCCGGCTCTGCCAACGGCTTCATTTTTACAAACCATTGTTCGGAAAGATAAGGTTCGATGACTGTGTTGCAGCGATAACAATGTCCGACAGAATGTTGGTGCTCTTCGATTTTTTCAAGAAAGCCGCCCTTTTTCAAATCTTGCAGTAAGTGTTTACGCGCTTTAAGGCGATCCATATCCGCATATTGGCCGGCATTTTCATTCATCGAGGCGTCTTCGTTCATCACATTGATCGGCTCCAGATGATGGCGCTGCCCAATGAGGAAATCGTTCGGGTCATGCGCCGGAGTCACCTTCACCGCTCCGGTGCCGAAATCTTTGTCCACCATATCATCGGCGATAATTTGTAACTCTCTGCCTAAAATAGGCAGCGTCGCGGTTTTACCGATCAGGGAGTTGTAGCGCTGATCGCCGGGATGAACCGCCACTGCCACATCGCCAAGCATGGTTTCAGGCCGAGTTGTGGCCACGCAAATAGACTCCTTTTGGCCGCTCACCGGATAGCGGATAGACCAAAGATGACCGGCGTGATCCTGATACTCAACCTCTTCGTCCGAGAGAGCGGTTTGGCAGCGCGGACACCAATTGATGATGTATTTGCCACGATAAATCAATCCTTTATTATATAACCGGATGAAGACCTCCAAAACGGCTCGCGACAACCCTTTATCCATCGTAAATCGCTCGCGCTCCCAATCGCACGAGAAACCCATCTTTTTCAACTGCTCGATGATGCTGCCGCCACGCTCCTTTCGCCACTGCCAGACGATTTCTACAAACTTTTCACGTCCGAGCTGGTGACGGGTCACATTCTGTTCTTTTTTCAAGTAGCGCTCGACAACATTCTGAGTCGCGATTCCCGCATGATCGGTCCCAGGCAACCAAAACGCCTCTTTGTCTTGCATTCTTTGGAACCGGATCACGATATCCTGAAAAGTATTGTTATAGGCATGCCCCATGTGCAAAATATCTGTCACATTAGGCGGGGGAATGACAATCGTGTACGGTTGTCTTTCCGGGTTCACTTGCGCATGAAAATAATTGTTCTCCATCCAAAAAGCGTAGATGCGATCTTCCACTTTCTTGGGATCGTAGATTTTTGCAACTTCTTGTTTCATGTGACTTCTGTGTTTAGAATTGGATTCGCGAAAACAGGGACATTTTTTAAAACAAAGGACGAAATATACAAATAAAGTGTTTTAATGTCAATGAAGGATTTATGCAGAAAGATCTTAAGGTTCAACCCACTTCCCATAAGACTTAATCAGGGCCACCAATTCGCTATCTGCAATTTTTTCCGGGATATTACGTTTCACACATTGCTTACCCACGAACAGATCAACTTTTCCGGGGCCGGCCCCAACATATCCAAAATCTGCATCGGCCATTTCTCCCGGGCCATTGACAATGCACCCCATAATGGCGATCTTCACACCTTTTAAGTGACCGGTCTTGGACTTGATCCGTTCTGTGGTGGTCTGCAAATTAAAAAGCGTGCGGCCACAGGATGGACACGAGATAAATTCCGTCTTGGATATGCGCAAACGCGTGGCTTGTAGAACATTGTAGCTCAATCTCAAGAGGTCTGTTGCCGGTATGTCGGCGTCCAAATGAATCGCATCACCGATGCCGTCGCAAAGCAGGGAGCCGAGTTGGGCCGAGGCGTCGAGTAAAAGGGAGTCAAAATCGCTGGCAGAGCGATAACGCAAAAGAACCGGGTGATGTGCATCCAAAGCGTCTAAACGTCCCGCCAGGTAACGATACGGAAAAACAACAGATTGCTCTTCAGAGATATCCAACGAAAAGAGAAGATTCCAATAGTCAGCCGCACGACAGGCGTCTAAAATGTGCGTTAAGCTGTCTTCGACAAATTGGCACAGCCCAACGGTTTCGCCTAAATCCCGAATATCGATCTTCCATTCGAGAGGTTTTCCTAAAGACTGCACGCTCCGCACCAACCCCTCTAAGCAGGAAAACTCGCCGTCCAAAGATACCGTATAAACGATCCTGTCAGCATACTTGGAAATCTCGGAAACCGAATCGGCAACGGTTGTGACGTCCACAGCAAGCGGTAAAGTGACGCCGCTGCGATGTAATCTTTCTTTCAATTCCCTGAGCCGGGCGATCTCATCGGTGTCGTTTAAAGATATAGTAAGTGTCTCGCACCTGTATTTCTGCTCCTTGCTACCATTGCCGAGAAGGTTGAGCTGACCATTTCCGTTCATCGAGGATACGCTTTCCAAAAAGGGTTCTCCCGCCTGAAGCTCGGACAGTTTTTTGGGGAAACTGAGCTCAACTCGCGGTACGTGGCGGCTTCCGAGCTGGTGGGACACCAAATCCGCGTCACCCGTTTCCCGGCGGCGATAAACAAATGGGTTAGGCAGTTTGACAGCCCAGCCATTTTTTTCTATGTAAACGCCAAAAGGATTGTGACCGTTTTTTGAGCCTTCGATACGATTAAACTTTTTTGCGATGCGGAAAGCGACTGGAATCTCAGCTACGGAGTTTTCGGTCAAAGAGACGCGGATAGTATCGCCGATGCCGTCTTCCAACAGGGCGCCGATTCCAACAGCGGACTTGACTCGGGCTTCTTCACCGTCCCCGGCCTCGGTCACGCCCAAGTGAAACGGATAGTCCATACCGAGCTCATCCATTCGCGCCGCCAACAAACGGTAGGCTTGAATAGCTACCTGCGGGTTGGACGCTTTCATCGAGAGAATCACATCGCAGTAATCGTATTTCTCGCAAATGCGCACAAACTCCAGAGCGGATTCCACCATGCCCTGCGGGGAATCTCCGTAACGATTCATGATGCGGTCGGAAAGCGAACCGTGGTTGGTGCCGATACGCATGGCCCGGCCAAGCGATTTACACTTGAGTACCAGCGGTTTAAATCTTTGCTCGATGCGCAGCAATTCGCGTTCATACTGTGCATCCGTGTACTCGCGCTGTTCGAACTTCTTTTTGTCGGCGTAGTTGCCGGGATTGATTCGGACCTTTTCGACGTAATCAGCGGCGATCAAAGCGGCATTGGGCGTGTAATGAATATCCGCCACCAGCGGAACCTGCACCCCGCGCCTTCTCAAGGCCGCACGGATGTGTTTTAAATTCTCCGCCTCTTTTATCGAAGGCGCTGTCACACGGACGATTTCACACCCCGCGTCAGCCAATTGCACGATTTCATTTACCGTCGCTTGTGTGTTCATCGTATCCGCGATGGTCATCGATTGAATGCGAATGGGGTTGTCACCGCCGATGCGGACGTCGCCAACATAAACGACGCGGGTTTTGCGGCGTTGGTAATTAAATAAATCCTCGCAATATTTTGAAATATTTAGCACTTTATTAACCTTCCCAAAACTCGCCAATTTCAAGTAAGCTTGTTCTCTCTTGAATCCGTTCTGTTGTATTAAACTGAAGTAACCTAGTTGTTACTCTACCTTCTGGCGTTTTACCTTCAATTCTACCCGATTGTATATCCAGGTAGAAATGTTCCTCCCATTTATTAATCCGTGGATTAAACAATGTTACAATCTTGCCAGTATTAGGATCGATCGAAGTTATATCACTGCCTTTATGGAGATTACACGAAGAGCACGCTAGTGCTAAGTTTGATTCTTCAGTTTTCCCGCTATGCTTGATTGCAATTATATGATCTACCGGAAAACGGACAACACGTAATTGTTGTGGCAACCGGCAATATTCGCAGCGACTCCCTGCTCGATTCTCAATCTCGTTTCTAAGTGAATCGGTTATTCTTTCGCTCATGCGGAGACGCGTGATTTTTTCTGCATTATTTTTGTCTTAAGCAAACCTCCATACGAATCAAGCCGTTCGTACTCTTTGAGTTCATTAAGCTCCTCTTGGTTAATTGCACCGGCATTGTTCTTGATCACCAATTCTTGGATACGATCCTGAATTCTTTTTGGAAACGTAAAATCTAGAATTTCTTTATCCGAAGGATGGGCTGCTATAAAGTCGATAAAAAGTTGTACAGCTTCAAATTGTTTAACATAGTCTTTGTTCATGATTTTCACCTTTAAACCATCTCTAAAATAGTCTTATGCTGCGTTGGTAGTGGTTTGTGCGACCCATTTAATCTTTTTTATCTGAATTACCTTTAGAAGGGACACCTGAGCCTCCCTTAGGAGGATTTGATGAATCAAGATTACCTTTTGTTGGCTGATAGCCTTCACGAATATCTCTGGCAACTAATTTTTTGTTTGTTTGATCTTTTTCTTCAAACATATTTTTACTCCAATTTTATTTAAATAGTTCAACGGATAAAATTTCGTCTACTAAGATGATTATTCCGACTGACCTTTCAATCCTTGAGATGTACAATCATCCAGTAAAGTTCTCCCTTTCCGAACACATAATCCCATGGCTTCTTGATAGAATGAGTTATATGTTTTGCAATTTGGCTCCATTTCCATAAGCGCGTAAAAAGAATTGGCCAGAGAGCGGGAACAATGAACACAATGAAAACAACTGATACAATGAACCCGTTCCTATTTTCTTGGTAAAAATTACCTGAATATAACCAGATGATTAGCCAAGAAAGTGCTGCATAATTTAATGCGCTATTTCCGATGACTTCATATAGAGATTTCGAAAAATCTCTTTGTGTCTCCCAAATATCCAAGGTTTTCCTCTCATCGAAGTAAGACAGTAAAATTATCAGTCACGTATTCTGTCATTTACTGCTCTCATAGAATTTGTCCCACATCTCATGACGTGCTTCTTCGATATCTTTTTCTGAAATGTCAATCTTTAAATCAGCCAACAAGCCGCCTAGTTTTATTTTCTTGGATTCCGTTTTTTCTTTATACTTAACCTTAACAGACTTTTCTGCCATATCAATATCGCCTCATTTTTGTGAAAACTCTTTTTCTCTCTGATAAACAATCTCTCCGCCGATCACGGTGGTCAGTACTTTAATTTTGAACAGCTCTGCTTCCGGCGCAGTCATCAGATCTTGATTCAATACCACCAAATCCGCGAGTTTGCCGACTGAGATGGAGCCTTTTATCTCTTCCTCAAAGGCTGCGTGCGCTCCCCAGATTGTCAACGATTTCAAAGCCTCTTCGCGCGTCATTTTCAATTCCGGGTGCCAGCCTTGGGTCGAAAAGCCCGTGGTATCTTTTCTAACACACGCGGCGTAAAATTCGATCAAAGGATTGCCTTCCTCCACCGGCGCATCAGACCCACCCGGGATGATACTCCCCTGATCGATATAGGTTCGCCAGGCATACCCCTCGGTCATTCTGTTCAAGCCCAAACGCCTGATCGCAAAATGTAAATCTCCGATAGCATGGCTGGGCTGCATACTGGGAATCACGCCAAGCTCGGCAAAGCGGGGCATATCGTTCAAAGCTACGATCTGAGCGTGCTCAATGCGGAAACGCGGCGACGCTGATGCGCGTTTTTCTTCCGGAACTTCATTGAAAGCCAGCTCAAACAGATCGAGAATATTGCGATTCGCCCGGTCCCCGATAGCATGGATGGCCATTTGCACATGTCTTTCCAAAGCTTTCTTGATGGTCGGATAGATCTGCTCGTCTTTGTATTGCAAAAGCCCGACGGTCTGGGCGTCGCTGTACGGTTCTAAAAGCGCCGCGCCGCGGGAGCCCAGGGCGCCGTCCTGAGAAATCTTAATACCCCGAACTGTCAGTTTGTGGTTATAAAGACCAATTTGGGGTCCTTCCTCTAACAGACGATCGGCGTCTTCACCGGGACCGCGAACAAAGGCATAGATCCGAATTTTCATCTGATCTTTTTCATACATATCCTTCCACAGATCGATCGTTCGCCAGCTTGTTCCCATTTCGTGGATTTGCGTCAAGCCGTAAGCGGTGGCGATCTCGTCGGCTTTTTTCGCATACTCGCGCATCCTCCCGGGATCCGAGTCCGAGGGGACATGTTTTCTCACGAGCGCCATCGCCTTGTCCAGGATCAACCCATTCGCTGTCCCGGTGCGATCTCGAACGATCTCTCCACCCTGGGGATTCGGGGACTCTTTGGTGATTCCCGCGATCTCTAACGCCCGTGAATTAACAACCACAGCATGACCGTCGGCGCGTCCCAAAATCACCGGATTTTCAGGCGCGACTTTATCCAAATCGCTGCGCGTCGGGAATGTTTTCGATGGCCAGTCTTCCTCGATCCAACCACGACCGGTGACCCATTCACCCGGTTTTTTCTTGCTTGCCTCGGCTTTAACTTTATCCAGAAACTCCTGAAGAGACCTGGCGCCATCTAAATTGAGATGGAATTCCCGGCGTCCCACTCCCATAAAATGATAGTGACTGTCGATAAAACCGGGTACGACGGTCTTTCCTTCCAAATCGATAACCTGAGTGTGTTCTCCGATAAAAGTCTCGATATCCAAATTGCCGGCGACAGCAACGATCTTATCGCCGGAAACAGCCACGGCCTCAGCTTTTGGATAACTCTCGTCGACCGTGTAGATTACGCCGTTTTTCAGGACGAGATCAGCTTTTTGTTGGGAACAGCTCAGCATTGTTAAAACCACAAAAACAGCGATTAATTGAACGCCTAAAATCATTCTCATTTCCTTTTCCTCCGGTAATCGTAACGCAAACGTCTCGTTTGCGTCAGGCAAATACCTGATTTCTTATAGGCAATAAATTTAATAAAAATAAACAAGGAATGCAAATCAAGAATTAAGTTTGAGCCGGATGGAGACATTGTTATAATAGGGCTTCACAAAATTAGTTGAAGTTAGAAAAATTTTGATTTTATTGCAAAAAAAAGGTATATTCACCGATACGACTTTAGCAAAACCGGTATGAATATTGAAACCCACATAAAACATTGGATCGACAGCGCGGAACACGACTTACCTGTTGCCGACAACTTATTTAAGAACGGGCACTATTGGTGGTGCCTTTTTGTCGGGCATTTGGTTATAGAGAAAATATTAAAGGCACCTTATGTTAAAGATAATGAAAAAACACCGCCTAAGATCCATGATCTTGTGAGAATGGCCGAAACGACGAATTTGAAATTGTCTAAAGACCAAAAAACGTTTCTTTTCTTAGCTACCACATTTAACATAGAAGCACGCTATGCGGAAGACAAGCTAAAGTTCTTTAAAATCTGTACAAAAGAATTTACAGAAACAAATTATACGAAAATCAAGGAACTATATCAATGGATGAAATCACAGATTCAATTGTTGGAATCCTGAAAAAATATATTACAGAGCTAGAGAAGAGTGGTATTCATATTAAATCGGCTTTCTTGTTTGGTTCTTATGCTCATGGTAGAATTCATGAGTGGAGTGATATAGACATTGCTCTTGTATCAGATGATTTTGAAGGTGTAAGATTTTATGATAGGGAAAAAATCGCTGAAGTGACTTTGAATATTGACAGCAGAATTTCACCGTTACCTTACAAAACCGAAGACTTTATCAAAGACGATTTGTTTGTAAGAGACATTTTGGATAAAGGCGTCCGAATCGTCTAATAAGGGAATCATATCTTTCTAAATCAACATCAAGAGGAGGACTCATGGAAGATCAACTCTATCATTATCGAGCCGAAGTCGTCAGTGTCTACGACGGCGACACCATCCGTGCAGACATCGACCTGGGACTCAAAACCTGGATTCAAAACGAAAGCATCCGTTTGGCGCGTATCAATGCCCCGGAATTACGCGGCGAAGAAAAAGAAGCCGGGCTGGCCGCCAGAGATTTTCTAAGAAGTCAAATTCTCGGCAAACAAATCATCCTGGAAACGGAAAAAGATAAAACCGGGAAATACGGGCGCTACATTGGGGAGATCTGGTTGAAGGATGATGCCGGTGAATATATCAACATCAATGACCTGCTGGTTCAGAAAGGCTACGCGAAGTATGTTCAGTATTGACTCCCACACAGCTTTGAGAAACGATGAAATGATCTCAAAAATCGTAAGAATAATACAACGCAATACCCTTGTCGCGGGCATATCGCTCGACATCAGGGCTAGTGATCATATGCGTCACCAGAATGGTAAAAATATTGTCGTAAACCCCTTTTAGCCTGTTTGCTTTTTTGCGCAGGAATTCGTCGACGCCCTTCTTTGAAAGCTGGCTTTTGCTCTCCCCGACGATAGTTAATTCGTCGCCGTTTTTAGAAGCCTCACCGAGAATATTGATTTCATTGTCGCAGCCGGTGTTGTCTTTAACGTATTGGCGTTTTAATCGGCCTTGTACAGACAAGCCATAATCGCGCTTTAAGAGAGCCGGTAATGCCTTGAAGGCTTCATTTTCGAGGGTATAACCGACAGCCGTGGAAAGACCGCCAAGCTGTTTTCTCGTTTCCTTATGAGCTTTGACAAGCTGCCTCAGCTCCTCTTCGGTTCCTTTTTTGCGCCTCGGCAAGCTCCTCGATTCTTGCCTCAGTTCTCTTTTGCGCCTCGGCAAGCTCCTTAACGACTTCCTTAAGTTCGTTAAACTCCGTTTTTGTTACTGTATTTTGTAAGTCTTCGTAAATCGTACCGAAGATATCAGCAATCGTTTTAGCGGCAGTAGGATCAAGCGCTGTCTGCAATTGATCAAATATTTTAAGCGTATTGATCATTCTTTCGAGTCAATATGGTTACAATTCTTATTAAGATAAGTAACTCAATGACAGTTTGCAAGAGGTTTCTGAGCCATATCCTACTTGATTGTGAACTTTAAATTTAGTATACTTTCGGAATAACTCGCAGCCGGAATTTCGAAAACAACAGGATACTTGACACGGCCGCATTCTTCCGAATTGGGTTCAAAATAAAAATGGATTTGTCAATCAATAACATGCAAAAAAACAACCAACACACCCCGAAAGCATATCCAAAACGAAGCGCCCGAAAATTTTTCAAACCCAGAATCATTCGAGAATGGACGACTCTCTGGCGGGAGAAGGGCTTCCGCGGGTTTGCCAAAGAGAAAGGCTGGAAAGTGGTTGCGGGCGTTGTTTTGTTTTATCTGGTTCGAGATACTTTGCTTTATCTTATTTTGCCGTTATGGGCGGGACGCAGTCTCTTAGGCTGTTGAGGATTTATGAAACCTCGAGATATTCTATTACTCTGAAAAACTTTGTTTTGTTAGCAATAAAATTAAATATATTCCGTTCTGAATCAGACAATTTGTCCTAATAAATTGTCCGGGTCTATTTTTGTTGCGACTGTCCAAAAAGTCAAATGTCATTGCGAGCGAAGCGAAGCAATCTCCTGGTTTTGTGCCTAAAAGCGGGAGATTGCTTCGTCGCTTCGCTCCTCGCAAAGACATCTTTTCCCCTTTTGGGACAGCCGCGTTAGGAATGAATAGAGAAAGAGGTAAATTCCATGGCAGATAACAAATCAAAACGAGTTGCCATTGTTGCCGGAGCTCGGACGCCCTTTGTCAAAGCTGGTAGTGCGTTTAAGAATTATTCATCGCTAGATCTCGCACAACATGCGGTGACCGGTCTCATTGAGAAAAACGACTTGAACCCGAAATCGGTCGATGAGCTCGTCTACGGGATCGTCATTTACGATCCGAGAATTCCCAATATTGCGCGCGAGACTGTCTTTAGGACTTCGCTGCCTAAAACAGTGCGGGCACATACTGTCTCGAACAACTGTATCACCGGAATCCATGCTATCACCTCGATTTACGATTCGATTCTCAATCACCGAACCGAGGTTGGAATCGCGGGCGGCACCGAGTCCATGTCCAATCCGCCCCTTCTATTTGGCAAGAAAATTTCGCGTCTGTTTTTGGAGGCAGCCATGGCAAAGTCACTCGGGACCCGGTTGGGGAACTTCGTAAAAATGCGTCCCTGGCATTTTCTTCCGAAAGCGCCGCCGATTGCCGAGCCTTCGACAGGATTATCTATGGGAGAACACTGTGAAATCATGGCCAAAGAATGGAACATTCCGAGAGAAGAGCAGGACGAAATCGCTTTTGCGAGCCATAAAAATGCCCACGCTGCGACAGAAGACGGCCGTTTAACAGAAGAAATCTATCCGCTTGACGGGATTGAACGCGATCTTCTGATCCGCTCCGACACCACGCTTGAAAAGCTCGCAAAGCTGAAACCGGCGTTCGATCGCACCGGGTCCGGCACCATAACCGCAGGCAATTCAAGCCCGCTGACTGACGGCGCCTCGGCGGTTCTGTTGATGTCCGAAGACCGCGCTCGAAAAGAAGGACGCGAGCCCCTGGCTTTTATCAAAGACTTTGAATACGCTGCCATCGACCCAAAGGAGGGTCTGCTGATGGCGCCGTGTTTGGCTGTGCCAAGACTTCTCAAACGCACGGGGTTGAAATTATCGGATATCGACATCATCGAAGTGCACGAAGCATTTAGCGCGCAGGTAGCTTGCAATATCCGGGCCTGGGAGAATGGCTGGAAGGAAGACGCCATCGGGAAAATCGACCGAACAAAGCTCAACCCTCTCGGCAGTTCCATCGCTGCCGGGCACCCCTTTGCCGCCACCGGCGGACGTATTGTGACCACCCTGGCCCATGAGATGAAGCGGAGAAATGCGAAGTATGGTTTAGTGAGTATCTGTGCAGCAGGCGCCATGGCGGCGGCGATGATTTTGGAGGGAGTGTAATCAGATCAAAAACAGATTCCGCAAGGCCTCTTGCGCGGCTAACTGTTCCGCCCGTTTCTTGCTCGTGGCAGTTCCCAATCCCAGGACCTCGTCTTGCAGCTTCACTTGAATGGTAAATATTTTTTCGTGATCCGGGCCTTCGACGGATTGGACTAAGTAACTCGGCGTGCCGATGCTTTTGCTTTGTGAGTACTCCAAAAGCATGCTCTTAAAATTTGTATGTAATTCATCCGTGATGATCTCGTCAAAATTACAAAGAACTTTACGTTCGATAAACTCGCGCGCTTTCTCGACACCACCATCGAGATAAACAGCGCCGATAATGGCTTCCATAGCATCCGAATTGATTGAAGCGCGTTTACGCCCGCCTGATTTTTCCTCGGAGTCGCTCAAAGGGATGTAATCTCCCAAATTAATGGCTTTGGCGATCCTCGCCAAGATTTTCCTGCTGACGATGAGGGATTTCATGCTGGTCAATTCGCCTTCTTCCTTATCAGGAAAACGCTTGTACAAAAACTCGACGACGACAAGATCGAGAACCGCGTCACCCAACAGTTCGAGACGTTCATTGGAATCGATACGGGCCTCTGAGGTTATGGGGAGGTAGGAACGATGTTTGAGGGCCTGAACGAAGATCTCTTTGTTGGTAAAATGGTACCCAAGCGTCTCTCTCAGTGCGTCAAAATCAATTGAATGGTTACTGGCTTGGGGTTTCGAAAAGAGATTTTTTAAAGGAAGCTTGATCCAGTTGAGCATACGGTGTTGTCAAATACTAAGCATTATATTTCTTAACGATTACTGAGACATTGTGGCCGCCAAATCCGAATGAATTTGACACGGCTGCTGTAACAGTTTTCTTTTTCGAAGCATTCGGAGTACAGTTTAAATCGCACGCAGGGTCCGGATCTTCATTGTTGATCGTAGGATGAAGCAGGTCTTCATTGATAGAAAGCGTTGTAACAATGAACTCAACTCCTCCTGAAGCTCCTAATAAGTGACCAATCATTGATTTAGTGGAATTGATATTGAGCTTGTAGGCATGTTCTCCAAATACCTTTTTTATTGCTTGGGTCTCCGCGATATCGCCGTGTGGAGTCGATGTGCCGTGCGTATTGATATAATCGATATCAGAAGGCTGCATTTCAGCGTCCTTCAAAGCACGCTGCATAGCTAAAACAGCGCCTTCGCCATTTGGCGCCGGCGCCGTAATATGATAAGCATCCGCAGTAAAACCCACTCCGGCAACCTCGCTATAAATGGTCGCACCACGTTTTTGTGCATGTTCCAGACTTTCCAGCACAATGATACCGGCGCCTTCGCCCATCACAAAGCCGTCTCTATTTTTATCGAATGGTCGACTGGCTTTTTGAGGAGAATCGTTTCGCGTCGACAAGGCTTTCATCGCGTTGAAGCCGCCTAAACCTAAAGGAGTGATGGTGGCTTCCGCTCCGCCGCATATCATCACATCGGCGTCGCCACGTTGAATGTCCCGAAATGCCGCTCCAATCGCATGCGAGCTGGAGGCGCAAGCGGATACGGTCGAGTAATTCGGTCCCCGTAATCCATAACGAATGGAGATATGCCCGGGTGCAATATCGGAAATCAGCATCGGGATAAAAAAAGGGCTGATTCGTCGAGGGCCGCGTTCGATTAAAATCCGGGTTTGCTTCTCGAACGTTTCCATTCCCCCAATTCCCGAGCTGACAATGACTCCAATACGGTTTTTATCTTCTGACTCCATGTCTAAACCCGACTGCCCGATCGCTTCATCTGTGGCGGCAAGAGCGTATTGAGTAAACAGGTCCATCCTGCGCGCTTCCTTACGATCGATATAATCAACTGCGCAAAAGTCTTTCACTTCAGCGGCAAATTTCGTATCGAAGTCTGAGGGATCAAATTTCGTAATCGTTTCGACGCCACTCTTGCCTTCGATAAGATTCCTCCAAAGCTCTTGGACATCGTTTCCTAATGGGGAAATCACTCCCATCCCTGTTACCACAACTCGGCTTAGTTGGATCTGTTTCATTGCGTTAGGTTTTAAAAGACCGAAGTTATTCTTATTCAGCCATTTTTTCTTCTAAATAACTCACTGCTTGACCGACTGTCGTGAGCTTTTCAGCGTCTTCGTCCGGAATTTCAATATCGAATTCCTCTTCAAAAGCCATTACGAGTTCAACCGTGTCTAAGGAATCTGCGCCCAACTGGTCGATAAAAGAAGCCTCTTCAGTGACTTCATCGGCTTCGACACCGAGTTGTTCAACAATGATATCTTTTACTTGATCGTACAGTGCCATAAAACTCTCCTCCTTATTATTCTGGTAAAATCTCCGGTTTGATTCATACTATTTATTCAAACAAAAGTCAAGTATTTTTTACAGGACCTGAATGTCCTCCATTTTTGGGGAGACAGTTAATTCAAGCCCGATCCAACACGGTTTGCAACCGTGTTTTACAAATCCGAGAGGTATACACAGTTGCAAACTGTGTAGGATCACTATTTCTCTATTCTTGAATTTTCATAATTTATTTAAGACGTAAACTATTTTTATATCAATTGCTTACAGTTAGTTTAAAAAGAAATTTTGGGATACATCCAGTTTTTTACATGACCATGCCGCCATCGACATGGATGACCTGCCCGGTAATATAATTCGCGTCGTCGGAAGCCAAAAATGCCACTAACGCGGCGACCTCTTCCGGCTGCCCGGCTCTCCCTAACGGAATCGCTGTCATGAGGTTCTCTTCGGCATCCCCGGTCAGGTCTTTGGTCATATCCGTTTTGATCAGGCCAGGCGCAATGGCATTCACTTGAATATTGCGCAGCGCCAATTCTTTCGCAGCCGATTTTGTCAATCCGATAACGCCCGCTTTTGATGCACAATAATTCGCCTGCCCAGCGTTCCCCATCACCCCGACCACCGAGGTAAGATTGATTATCTTGCCTTGTTTTTGCTTCATAAACAGGCGCGTCGTCGCCCGGATACAGTTGTAGGTTCCTGTTAAATTCACCGCGATAGTCTCCTGCCACTGTTCCGGTTTCATGCGGACAATAATATTGTCACGGGTAATTCCGGCATTGTTCACCAAAATATCCATTCTCTCGAAACGTTCCTGGGTCGTTTTCACCAGCGCTTCGACTTCGTGGAAATGAGCAACATTCATCGCCACAGGCAGAGCAACCCGACCGATATTCTCAATCTCCGCTGCAACCTTTTGGGCGCCTTCTCGAGTGGTCGCCGTGACGACAACGTCCGCCCCCTCCTGAGCCAATCTCAGGGCAATCGCCCGGCCAATCCCTCTCGAGGCGCCGGTTACGACCGCGACTTTATTGTTTAATTTATCCATTTCTCCTTACTCTATCGCGTCCAAGCTCTCTAAACTGTTCACCGGCTTGCTTTTGACCTCACGGCTGATTCTTCTGAGCAGGCCAGTTAAGACGGAGCCGGGTCCGACTTCGTAGAAATCTCGGGCGCCGTCATTTATCATATTCTGCATGGTTTCTGACCAGCATACAGGGCTGGTCAATTGTTCATGCAAACGTCGTCTGATCATATCAGGTTCCACAACCGGTAATGCATTGACATTCGCGTATACCGGACAGTGAGCAGACAGAAACTCAATTTCAGCAAGCGCTTTCCCCAGGCCGTCATGCGCGTATTCCATCAGTGGAGAATGGAAAGCACCCCCCACAACCAAAGGCTGAGTGCGTTTAGCGCCTCGTTCTTTGGCGATCTCCATCGCTCGCTCGACCCCCTTAACAGAACCCGAAATAACGGTTTGCACAGGTGAATTGAAATTGGCAACGGCAACCACATCAACGGTGGAGGCTTCTTCACAAATCTGAGCTACAATTTTGTTATCCAAACCAATAATCGCAGCCATTGTTCCCTTTTTCAGCTCTCCTGCCTTTTGCATAAGCGCTGCCCGCACTTTGACCAATCGTAAACCATCCGCAAATGTCAGGACGCCGGCGGCATAAAGAGCCGAGTATTCGCCCAAGCTGTGACCGGCGGCCATGGCAGGCTGCAGGCCCTTTTTGAGTAAAAAATCTGTGAGAACAGCGCTATGGACAAATATGGCCGGCTGTGTAATCCTG
Source organism: bacterium (assembly GCA_046756745.1). GTDB lineage: Bacteria > Zhuqueibacterota > Zhuqueibacteria > Oceanimicrobiales > Oceanimicrobiaceae > JBHHWX01. The sequence goes on from JBHHWX010000005.1 coordinate 20,496, forward strand.
GTTTGTTTGAGCTCTTCCTCCGGGCCGTCAAAACAGATTTGTGCAAGATCGTAACCAAGAATTCTATGAGCTTCTTGATAGGTCTTCCTGACCTCCTCAGAATCATCATATAAATCTTTGGCCATGCCCACATATTGCGAGCCTTGCCCAGGAAAGATGAAAGCGATTTTGCTAATTTTTCCCTCCGATCATAGGATAAATCACATTCTCACCGCAGCCGACGCCCAGGTAAATCCCCCACCGAAAGCCACCATCACACAAACATCGCCTGGCTGCAAGATGCCTTTCTTTTGCGCCTCATGTAGAGCAACCGGAATCGACGCTGAAGATGTATTGCCATAGTTTTGAATATTTATGTACACTTTTTCCGGAGGCAGTTTCATTCGTTTTGCGGTCGCGTTGACGATTCTTATGTTTGCTTGATGTGGAATAAGCAGCTTGATGTCCTCAGAAGTGAGGCCTGTTTTTTCTAAAATATAGGATGCCGCTTCCCCCATAGCTGTCACCGCATGCTTAAAGACTTCCCGTCCTTGCATTTTGATATTATTCAAATTTTCACTCAGAGCGACTTCAGCGGGATAGAGCGTGCCGCCTCCCGGCATGCAAAGTAAATGCGCTAACCGGCCGTCGGTTTTTGTAAAGGTCCCCAAAACGCCGCGGCCGTCGCCATCAGCGGGGCAGACAATGGCGGCGCCAGCCGCATCTCCAAAAAGGACGCATGTGCCTCGATCCTCCCAATCGACGATACGGGTTAATAGTTCACTCCCAACAATCATCACATTTTTAGCTTTTCCGCTGGCGATTAAGCCATCGGCGATACTTAAGGCGAACAAAAATCCGGAACAAGCCGCTTGAATGTCAAACGCAGTGGCATTGGTCGCGCCGATTTTCTCCTGAACATAACAAGCAGTTGACGGAAACGTCACATCTCCGGTCACGGTCGCAACCATGATGGTATCGATTTCCTCTGCCTCCATCTGCGCATCCGCCAAAGCCCGTTTGGCAGCTTGAGAAGCTAAATCGGAATTTTGGGTTTTGTCATCAACGATATGACGTACTTTTATACCGGTTCGTTCTTGAATCCATTCATCGCTGGTCTCGACCATTTTCTCCAAATCGGCATTTGTGAGAGTTTTCTCCGGGATAGCTACACCAATACTCAGCATCTTTGAATAAACGTTATTGATCATTTTTTGCCTCTTCCGTCATACGCTTAAGTTCATCTCCAATTTTTTCATTGACACTTCGCTTCAGCATGATCGCAGCCTCAATAACAGCATTCTTGATCGCTTTTGGAGTTGAGCTCCCGTGACCAATCACACATGTCCCATTAATACCTAACAAAGGCGCCCCGCCATATTCTTCGTAGTCGTAGATACGGCGTAATCTGTCAAACGTGGGTTTCAAAAGAAATGCGCCAACATTTGAAAAAATCTTTTTTCCAATTTTTCGTTTGAGCGTTTTCGAATAGACTCCGTTAAAACTTTCGGCAAATTTTAAAACGATATTTCCAACAAAACCATTACAAACGATAACATCCACGTTTCCGGTCATCACATCTCGCCCCTCAATATTGCCCACAAAATTCAGATGACTCTGCTTGAACAGACGATAAGCTTCCTGAACAACCTCGCCCCCTTTGTTATCCTCGTGACCGATGTTCAATAATCCTACTTTTGGTCTGGGCAAGTTGTAAACATTCTTGATGTAAATCTCACCCATAACGCCGAATTGTAACAAGTGAATCGGCTTGCATTCGATATTCGCACCAACATCGATGAGAAGCGTCACGCCCTGACCGTTAGGGATTAAGGAACCGATAGCGGGGCGCCGTACACAATGAATTCTCCCGAGATTTAGAAAGGCCGAAGCCATCGCAGCCCCAGTATGTCCCGCACTCACAACTGCGCCGACTTCTCCGCTTTTATGCATTTCCATTGCAACGTTAATAGAAGAATCCGGTTTCTTCTTCAGACCCTTTGTCGGGGTTTCTGTCATTCCGATGATTTGAGAAGCATGACGGATTGTTAAGGGAAGCTCCTGAATTCTAAAGTGACGGGAAAGATGTTCGCGGATTGTCGGTTCATCGCCGACCAAAACCACGCCGTAATCCCCTTTCCCGTACCTGGCAGCTTCAACACCACCATGTATGATGGCCTCCGGAGCATAATCGCCACCCATTGCGTCAACAGCAATTTTTATCATCTCATCTCTGATTTTGAACGCTCCGGAAACACGAACGGTGGATATTAGATTTCTTTAGGTATAAAAATTGAACGACCTTTATAATAGCCACAATTTGGACAAGCCCGATGTGGGAGTTTCGGTTGATGGCAATGAGAACATTCCGTAACATTTGGAGAGGATATTTTCCAATGAGTTCTTCGTTTATCCCGTCTCGATTTCGATTGTCTTCTCTTTGGTAAAGCCAAGACTGTTTCTCCTAATATGATTAAATTTCATTCAACTCACTAATTTTTTTAAACCTTCCCAACGCGGGTCAGGTAACTCTTGGGTACAGGAACACTTCTTTTTGTTCAGATTTCTCCCGCATCCCGGACAAAGCCCTTTACAGTCGGGCGAACAGGTTACCCGCATCGGAGCGGATAAAAGCAAAGCGTCGTGCACGCCAAACGTCAAATCGATCTCGCTGGTCTTCGAGCTCAATAACTGAATCGAATCATCTTCATCAGCTTCAAATAAATCTTGATCAGACGTGTACAAGAGAGTAAATTCATCGCGCAGCGTTTTCGAAAAGCTCTCCAAACAATTATCGCACTCAAAATCAGCTTCTATCCAAAATTCAGTCGTAACAACAAGATTATCGTCCCTTTTATCAACTTTACTTTTGATATTTAGGGACTTACTGAAAATCGTGTTGTTGGTTAGCTCTAATTCGCTGAAATCTGCAACAAACTCAAAAGTATGGGTTCCATTCGCTAAATTGTGGACGTTGAGTTTCATACAAATGGCAGTGATTCAAAAAAATAATTTAGAAATCTAACCAAATATTTCCCAAGAGTCAAGATAATTCTGGGTTGTTTTCAACCAGTTCTTTCTCGGAAAAGAAAAATGCGATTTCCAATTTTGCATTTTCCGGGGAATCTGACCCGTGAACGATATTGTTCTGTTTACTCTCAGCGAACTGTTTCCGAATCGTGCCTTCCTCGGCCTCGGCAGGATCCGTGGCGCCGATCAACTTTCTGAAATCTTCGACTGCATTCTCCTTTGAAAGCGCAATAGGAACGGCTTTGCCGGAGCTCATAAACTGTACGAGATCTTGATAAAAAGGCCGTTCCCGGTGTACCGCATAAAATTGCCCAGCCGTTTCCCGGGTGAGGCGAACGGCTTTCATCGCCAGAATTTCGAATCCTGCCTCTTCGATACACGCAAGAACTTTCCCAACTAAATGACCACCCACACAATCCGGTTTTAAAATAGCTAATGTTCGTTCCACAAATGTTATCTCCTGTTTTTGGTTCTTCCAGCTAAACTAAAAATAATAATCTGATGTTGGGATAAGGGCCTAAGGGTAGAGGGGAGAGGGTAGAGGGGAGTGCCGTCCTGAAAAAAGTTGACAAAAATTAGTAGTAGTAGCTTTTCTTTTTCTTTTTTTGCTACTTTTTTTCTTTTGTAGATATGTGGATAACTTTTCAATATGTCAACCTATTTCAGGACGTAACAAACCTTATCGCGATAAATTGCTTATTCCCCTATACCCCTATACCTTCAAGCCCTGCTTGAAATGGGTCAAAGTACTTCACTCATCGTTTTCCCGATATCCGCAGGGCTGTCAGCCACATGCACCCCGGCCCTTCTCAGCACATCAACTTTCTCCTGCGCCGTACCTTCGCTCCCGGAAATAATGGCTCCGGCATGCCCCATCCGTCGTCCCGGAGGCGCGGTTCGCCCGGCGATAAAAGCGACCACAGGTTTGTTGAATACATCCTTTATATAATGCGCCGCCTCCTGCTCTGCCGTTCCGCCGATTTCACCAATCAAAACCACTGCTTCGGTGCTCGAATCTTCCTTAAAAAGTTTCAACGCATCGGTGAACGTGGTTCCGATTATCGGGTCGCCGCCAATGCCGATGCAGGTGGACTGACCGATATCCAAATCACTCAATTGCTTGACAGCCTCGTAAGTCAGGGTTCCGCTGCGTGAGATAACGCCCACGTTGCCCGGCAGATGAATAAACGCTGGCATAATACCGATCTTACATATACCAGGGGAAATCACCCCCGGACAGTTCGGGCCGACCAAACGAGTCTTGCGAGGACGGAGATAAGCAAAAACCCGCACCATGTCGCTGGTCGGTATGCCCTCGGTGATACAGACCACAAGCTCTATCCCAGCCTCGGCTGCTTCCATAATGGCGTCGGCGGCAAAAGGCGGCGGCACGAAAATAGCCGAGGCGTTCACGCCTTCATGCGTGACCGCTTCAGCGACCGAATGAAAAACCGGAACGCTGTCCTCGAATTTTTGCCCGCCTTTTCCAGGCACAACGCCTGCCACTATCTTTGTGCCGTTTTCGATCATCTGGCGTGTGTGGAAAGAACCCTCACCACCGGTAATACCCTGCACAACCACTCTTGTGTTCTCGTCAACTAAAATGCTCAATTTACCTCTCCTTAAAAGTTTATCGAATTGCAGCGACAATTTTTTCAGCGGCTTCTTGGAAACTCCGTCCGACCGTAAAAGACAAGTCGGATTCCTCCAAGAGCCGGGCGGCTTCCTCGGCGTTGGTCCCTTCCAGTCTCACAACGACCGGAACCTGGATATCAATTTTCGACGCAGCTTCAATCACCCCTTTTGCCACGCGATCGCAGCGCACAATACCGCCGAAAATATTGATTAAAACCGCTTTGACATTTTTGTCCGACAGCAAAATCTTGAACCCGTTTTCGACGGTTTCGGCGTTTGCTCCTCCGCCAACATCTAAAAAGTTCGCCGGTTCAGATCCCGCTATTTTGATCATATCCATCGTGGCCATAGCCAGTCCGGCGCCATTGACCATACAGGCCACTTCGCCGTCTAATTTGATGTAATTGAGATTAAATTTTGACGCTTCGACCTCCAATGGATCTTCTTCGTTGAAGTCTCGTAGACCCGGGAAATCCTTATGACGAAAAAGGGCGTTGTCATCAAAATTTATTTTGGCATCCAATGCGAGCACGCTGCCATCCTTTGTCACAACCAAAGGGTTAATCTCGGCGAGAGAACAGTCCGATTCAACGTAGGCGCGATACAGCGCGGCAAAGAACTTCAGCGCATTTTTCACTTGTTCACCCTGCAATCCTAAGCCGAATGCCAGCTTACGCGCCTGAAAAGCTTGAAAACCAACAGCCGGATCAACATATTCTTTCAAAATCTTTTCCGGCGTTTCAGCAGCCACCTTCTCGATTTCGACTCCGCCTTCTGTGCTCGCCATAAAAACCAATTGGCTGCGCGTCCGGTCTAACACAATTCCGAAATAGAGCTCGCGTTCGATTTCGAGTCCCTCCTCCACCAAAACCTTGCTCACGCGTTTTCCTTCCGGGCCGGTCTGGTGTGTCACCAAGTTCATTCCGATGATTTCGCAGGCTAACTGCTCGGCCTCATCCGCGTTTTTAGCAATTTTTACACCGCCGCCTTTCCCGCGGCCACCAGCATGAATTTGAGCCTTCACAACAACCACACCTCCGAATTCCTCAGCTATTTTTCGGGCCTCTTCAGGCGTTTGTGCTAATCGGCCTCTCGGAACCGCCACGCCGAATTGCCGTAGAATCTCCTTTGCTTGGTATTCGTGTATTTTCAATTTTTATCCTCCTGTAACTTCATGCGTCGATGTGAGTACCGGTTTTTTTTTCTATGGCTTCTTGCATTTTTTCGATAGAAGTAATCACAACCTGTTTGCCTCCCCACTCGATAAAATGAATAGCCGCTTCAATTTTGGGTCCCATACTGCCTGATGGAAAATGCCCCGCCTTTAAGTAGCGTTTAGCCTCGCTTACAGACAACCTATCTAACTGAACTTCGTTCGGCTTTCCATAATTAAGAGCCACTTTATCCACAGCCGTTAAAATATACAACTCTTCGGCGTGAATATTCTTCCCTAAAACAGCCGCGGCTAAATCCTTGTCAATAACTCCATCGACGCCTTCAAAAGTCCCGTCTTTTTTCCGATACACAGGAATTCCTCCTCCACCGCAGCAAATCAAAACCGCATCATTCCGAATCAAAGACCCAATGATATCTTTTTCGACAATTTCCAGAGGTTTTGGTGAGGGAACCACGCGACGGAAACCGCGGCCGGGGTCCTCTTTGATGACCCAGCCCCGTTCACTTTTAATACGCTTCAAATCTTCAGCTTTGATAAACGGACCCACAAACTTGGTTGGGTTCAAAACAGACGGGTCGTTTTTATCGACAATCACTTGTGTCAAAACGGTTAAAACATGTCGTTTGATATGATGATCCGAAAGCTTATTTTGCAGAGACTGTTGAATCATGTATCCCATACCGCCTTGAAGATCAGCCACAATCACTCCCAGAGGTAACGGGGGGACTAAATTGCGGGACGCCTCGACCCGAATGAGATTATTCCCAACCTGCGGACCATTGCCATGCGTGATCGCGATCCGGTAGCCTCTCTTAATGAGCGCCAACACACCGACCAAACTGCGCCGGGTATTCGCCCACTGCTGTGCGATATTGCCCTCCTCAAATTCACGAGTGATTGCATTACCACCCAGCGCAACCACGGCAATGACGCCGTTCTTCATTTCTCAACTCCAATCCCCATATTTATACCACCTGCACTCGTTATGTGTGCTGCGTAAGAAGCGCTTGGACGAAAAGACTATGTTCTTAGCGAAGGCGTCCCGCCGAGCGTTCTCGACTCTTGAGAAAAGACCTCGGCGAAAAGCCTTCGGTAAGCGGTTTGGACTCTTCACCGCCACGCTTCTAAGACGCAAACCGGTCAAGAATGCCCTGCAAAGTCGGTTGACCGATTTCTTGCAGCTCATAGGTCACTCGCACCGACGGTTTGTTAATGGTGATCAGTTTCCTCAAATCGATTGGTGTGCCGATAATCACAGCATCACAATCGGTCTTGTTAATCGTCTGTTCTAAATCTTTGATCTGTTTTTCACCGTATCCCATCGCCGGTAGTAAATTGCCGATATCCGGATAAATTTCATACGTTTCCTGCAAAGAACCGGTCAAAAAAGGTCTGGGATCCACCAAATCGACGGCGCCAAACTTTTGGGCGGCGACAACTGCAGCGCCAAACTGCATCTCACCATGGGTGACGGTCGGACCATCTTCAACAGCCAGAACCCGTTTGCCGCGAATCGTTTCTGCGTTCTCAACAAAAATGGGAGAGGCTGCGTCTACGATGACAGCCTGAGGATTCGCTTTGATGATATTGGCCCTGACGGTCTCGATGTCTTCTAAATCAGCCGTGGTCTGTTTATTGATGACAACCACGTTGGCCAAGCGTAAATTGGTCTCACCGGGATAATAGGCAAGTTCGTGGCCCGCTCTCAGAGGATCCGTAACGACAATATGGAGATCGGGTTTAAAAAAGGGGGTATCATTGTTCCCTCCGTCCCAAATAACGACATCCGCCTCGGCTTCAGCTTGTTTGAGAATCTCTCCGTAATCGATACCGGAGTAGACAATCGTGCCCATTGCCAAATGCGGCTCGTATTCCTCACGTTCTTCGATCGTACAGCGGTGTCGCTGCAAATCTTGATAGGAAGCAAATCTTTGACACTTTTGCGCAGTCAAGTCGCCATAAGGCATCGGATGCCGTACAACCACGAGTTTTTTTCCCATTTCTTTTAAGATCTGCGCAACCTTTCGCGTGGTCTGACTTTTACCGCATCCCGTTCTAACGGCACAGATCGCGACCACCGGCTTTCTGCTCTCGAGCATGGTATTTTGCGCACTCAGCAAAACAAAATCAGCGCCAACAGCATTCACAACAGAGGCCTTACCTTGCACATATTCATGAGGGACATCGCTGTAAGAAAAAACCACGTCATCAATTCCATACTTTTCTATCAGATGCACCAGCTCTGTTTCAGGAAAAATGGAGATTCCATCAGGATAGAGGCTGCCTGACAATTCTCCTGGGTAGACCCGGCCTTCAATATCCGGGATTTGTGTAGCTGTAAAAGCCATGACTTCGTAGTTTTCATTATCTCGATAACGTACATTGAAATTGTGAAAGTCTCTTCCTGCCGCACCCATGATGATGACCTTCCGACGCTGCATAAAACCTCCTATTTAGTATAACCAGTAAAGTCTTCTATAATAATTTTGTTGCGTTCATTATCGTATGACATGATAAGCTGTCGATAAAACGGATGGAATATAGCATTTTGGCCGTTAATTTGCAAGGGCTTTTTAGGCATACGATACCGTGAATGACCTGGAGCATCCTCGCATGGACGTAAAATCTACCCCCCCCTTAGCTCATCTCACAAAATCGTAAGAAATAACGCAAATCAGCTAAAAATACCCGAAATCATGTATCAAATTGCGACAAAGTGTACTAATTTCGATCAATTGTATGATTTCTTACCGCGTAGATTCTCAACAATCTCAGAGCAAGGTCAAGCTCAGAACTTCGCTTAATTGGAAAAGAACCCGAACACGCGGAACAAAAAAAGGATACTAACTCATTTAAATGTAAAATGATAACCCTGTTTTTTTTTCAACACACTGATAAAAATAGCCGCTTTTTTGTTCAAATGAGACATTCTTTAAAGTAATGGCACAAATGTTGCAAATTGAAACATCGTCTTTCAATAATAGTTTTTAACGTCAACTCGCTCAACACCAGTTGCCTCTTACCGGGATCGCCGATATGTCCTAAACGGATTTAGATTGGAAGGGTTTAGAGACAAAATTACTCAAGGGAATGACAACGTATTGCCGGTAAGAGGCCCGAAATAAATAGGAAAAAAACACCACTACTCACTTAACTCTTTTGGAGGAGCGCCATGGAAAAGGTGGACAAGCGAAATGTGATTCTCTTTGACAGATCTCTGATGAACGGCGGCAAGGTTTTAGACGAGGTTTTAGAAAAAGAGGGATATACCGCATCTCATTATGAAGATATTAACAGAGCGATGGAGATTACGATGCGGGAAAAACCTTCTGTGATTGTCATTGATCTGGATGAGTTTGGGGAACTGGGTTGGACCACGTGTTTGGAGCTCAAAGATGATTTGGCAACAAGAAATTCCGGGCTCATATTCGTTTCATCGAATGACGACGAAATGTTCAAAATTAAAGGTTTGGACCTTGGTGCCGATGATTTTGTTGTTAAACCCTACAGTAAACGTGAATTAGCAGCGCGTATCAGAGCCGTCAATCGCAGATTAAACGCCAATAACAACAAAAGAATCAAAGTCAAAGATATCGAGATTAATCTTGACGAACACCGGGTCAGTAAAGCCGGCAAACCTATCGACTTGACCTACATTCAGTTTAAGCTCCTCTACTTACTGGCGTCACGCAGAATGAATGTTTTTTCGAGAAAAGAAATTTTAGACAAAGTTTGGGGAAAGAAAGTCTACGTAACCAATAGAACAGTGGATGTTCATATTAAAAGGTTACGTGAAAAGTTGGGTGAGTACAAATACCCATCCCAATATATTGAAACCATACATGGTACAGGATACCGTTTCCTCTAATACCTCATTTTTTCCTCCCTCCGGGCCCCTGGCAGAAGTGCTGGGGGCTTTTTTTATGGAACTGCAATGCCCTCCCAGCGGGAGACATCGATTTCAACCCGACCTAGGCGTCAAACCGAAAAGAGAAAAGCGCTGACTGTAGATCGTAAATCGTAGATCGCATATCATATATCGTATATCAGATTCCGGACTCGAACATATACGATTTACGATTTTCAAAAAGAGGTTCTACTTCTCCAATCGGAGATTGTCAATTAAAATTATCGACAATAAACCCTGACAGGGTTTATTGGACGCTCACAGCCAAAGTTTTTCCATTCAGAACCCTCGGGTTTGATATGTTAATTAAGAATCAACCGTCAAGCCGCCCACGGCTCTTTTTCTTGAGAAGCATACTGAAGCTGGTACAACTGATAATACAGACCTTTTTGAACTAACAGCTCCCGGTGGTTTCCCTGCTCATGAATGCGACCCTTATGCATCACGATAATACGATCGGCATTTTGTACTGTCGAAAGCCGGTGCGCGACAACTAGAGACGTCCGGTTTTGCATGAGGCGCTCGAGGGCATCTTGAATGAGCATCTCGGTCTCGGTATCCACGCTCGAGGTCGCCTCATCTAAAATTAAGACAGCGGGATCAAAAGCCATGGCCCGGGCAAAAGCCAGCAATTGCCTCTGACCCACAGAAAGCGCGCGCCCGCGTTCTTGAACAGGATGGTCAAATCCGTTGGATAGCTTCCGAATGAAACTGTCGACATGAACCTCTGACGTCACCTCACGAAGTTTTGCATCGGAAATACTCTGATCGCCGAGACGGATGTTATCAGCGATGGAACCGTCAAAGATAAAAATATCCTGCAGCACGATACTGAAATAAGAACGAAGCTGCCGTTGATCCATTTCTTTGACATTCACGCCATCCAAATAAACACCGCCTTGATTGACCTCATAAAATCGCAGCAGCAGATTCATGATCGTCGTCTTGCCGGCCCCGGTCGCACCGACAAAAGCGACTCTCTCACCGGGTGCGACATGAAATGAGACGTCTTTTAAGACATAATCGTCGCCTTGGTAGGCAAACCAGACATTCTTGAATTCTATTTCACCATGAACAACCCGGCCATCGGTTGTTTTTTCCAAGGATTGGATTTCGGGTGAAATATCCATGAGCCCGAATATCCGTTCCGAAGAAGCCATCGCAGACTGCATAATATTATACTTTTCAGACAGGTCCATAATCGGGCGAAAAAACATTTCAGCATACTGAATAAAAGCGACAAGCGTGCCGAATTTCAAGACACCTTGCAGGATTTGTCCCCCCCCGAACCAAACGATGAGTGCGATTGCGACCGCGCTCACAACGCGCACTGAGGGGAAAAAAATGGAGTAGTAAAATACCGTTTTCAAAAACACCTGCAAGTGATCTTGGTTGAGCTTATCGAATTTGTGAAAGTTCTTTTTTTCACGATTGAAAATTTGAACGATGGACATACCTGTGATGTTTTCCTGCAGGAAAGCATTGATGCGCGCAATCCGGATTCGAATCAAACGATAAGAGCCTCGAACCAGTTTCTTGAATAAAAAAGTGGCGTAGAACAGGAACGGCAACACTGAAAATGTGACGAGAGCAAGCTGCCAATTTAACCCTAACAAAACCACCACAATACCGATGAGCTTGAAAATGTCTCCGAAAATAGAGACGACTCCGGACGAAAGCATCTGGTGGAGACTCTCAACATCGTTAGTGACACGCGTCACGAGTCTGCCAACGGGATTTCGATCAAAAAATCGGATGGACAATTTTTGCAGATGAGAAAAAAGCTGCGTTCGTAAATCGAACATCGCTTTTTGTCCTATCCAATGAATCATGTATGTTTGCAAGAACTCGAGAAAAAACCCAACAAACAACACCGCCAGAAAGATGAGACAAATATAATTAAGCCCTTTAACGTCATGGTTTATGATGTAATTATCAATAGCAAGTTTGGTGAGAAACGGACCCGCTAACTGCATCAAAGAGGCGCAAAACAGAATCCCCACGGCGAGAACCACTTGCAAGGTGTAAGGTTTGAGATACGAAAGAAGCCGCTTCATCAACCGGCTGTCGTATGCTTTGCCTAAGACTTCTTCTTCATGAAAATTGTGGTTCATTTCTTAATGGTTATGTTGTTGAATCGAACCTTATTTAGTGTCTGAACGAAAACTCAGAAATAAGCTCTAAGCCCCGTCCCCGGGGCGTCGTAATCTATTGTTTTTACGAAGCGTCAAACGCACCCGGGAACGGGTGCTTGAGCATTTTAGAGAGTTCTCCCAGCGGGTATTCGGCGTAAATAAATATCCTGAACGATCGCTAATACGATTTCATCGCCTCTTCCAACAATTGTTTCCGGTAAATATCAGCATAAATTCCATTCAGGCCTATGAGCTCTTCATGGGTTCCACTCTCTTTAATCTCGCCTTGGTCAAGGACTACAATTTTGTCGGCGTCCTTGACCGTAGAAATACGATGTGATACGATAATACTTGTGCGCTGACGCATGACTTCGCGCAATCGTGCAAGAATTGCTTCTTCGGTGTAAGTATCCACAGCGGAGAGAGCGTCGTCCAGAATGAGGATACTCGGTTTTCGAATCACCGCCCGCGCGATCGCTGTGCGCTGCTTCTGACCGCCGGAAATATTGATGCCGCGCTCACCGAGCATCGTTTCAAATCCCTGAGGAAAATCGATAATATCCTGGCGGATTTGTGAAATGGTGGCGGCTTCTTCAATTTCCTGTTGGGAATGGAAATCGACGCCGAAAGCAATATTCTCCTGAATCGTGTCTGAAAATAAGAATGTATCTTGCGGCACATAGCCAATGCTCTTGCGCAAAAGCTGCAACGGGATCGTGGTAATATTCTGTCCGTCGATAAGAACCTCGCCGCTATCGGCCTGCAAAAGCCGCGGGATGAGATTGATCAATGTCGACTTACCGGCGCCGGTGCGCCCGATAACTGCCAGCGTCATCCCCTTCTCGATTTTCAGATTGATCTTTTTTAGAATCGGCGCGCCATTATAGGAAAAGCCGACGTTGCGAAACTCGATTTCACCTAAAACGCCAACCACGCTGTGGCCGGTGTGCTCATCATCGGCGATCTCCGGTTCAATCTGAAAAATCCGGTTGAGCCGGCCCATTGCAGCGCTCCCCTGCTGAATCAGGTTGAGCACCCAGCCGAGCGCAATCATGGGCCAGGTTAACCTGGCTAAGTAAGCAAAAAAGGCCACAAACTCGCCGAGAGAGATACCGTTGCGCATCACTAACTGTCCGCCAAACCACAAGATAATCAAAGTGCCGGTTCCGACTAAAAACGTCATCGAAGCCCACATAAAACCCCGCACCTTCGCCATACCCAAATTTTCACGGATGTAGTCGCGATTGAGAACTTTAAAACGCTCAATCTCCGGAACCTCTTGCACGTACGCTTTCACAACCCGGATTCCGGATAAATTCTCCTGCACCTTTGATGTAATTGCAGCGTATTGAGTTTGGATTCTCCGGTAGGCCAGATGCAGCCGCTTTGCCATGCGGTTCACCACCAATGCCATCAGAGGAAAGGGAATAAGGGCCAAAAGCGTGAGCCTGACGTCAATATAGAGCATGATTCCAATGAAAGCGACCATCGAAATAAGAGTGTTCAACGAATACATGATGGCTGGCCCGGTCACCTGCCGAACCGCTTCCAGGTCATTGGTAGCGCGCGCCATCAAATCTCCGGTTTTAAAGCGATTAAAAAACGAAAGCGATTGTTTCTGTAGATGGGCGAAGAGATCATTGCGTAAGTCGTATTCGATTTTTCGCGATACGCCGATGATGGTTTGCCGCATAAGAAATAAAAACAAACCTTCGACGAGCGCAATGCCCAAAATATAGATAGCATATTTTATCAACGTTTGAAGGGGGATTTCCTTTTGCAGCTCATCGACCACAAACTTCAAGACCCAGGGCCCGAGCAGAGCGAAGAAATTGGTGATCACAACAAAAATACCGCCAAAAATCAGCGGCGTTTTGTAACCGGAAAGGTATTTTCGTAACGGTTTTAATTCGTTGATGGTCCTGCTCCTTTCATCGGAAGACAATTCCTAAAGGGATGAACTTACAAATTT
>JBHHWX010000006.1:0-34011 GCA_046756745.1 bacterium
CATGCACCGCGAGACCGTCATCAGCATGAAAAGCCCCGGCTCGCAGCCAGGAGCGCGCATCAACCTCGCGACGTTCACGCCGGATTTCCGGCACGTACTGGTGAGTGCCTCCCCGCGTGCGTTTCCAATTCTCTCTGCGAGCGCTGAGGTCACGGTCGACGGGGAAACGCAAAGTGTAACGTTGGTCAAAGACGGAGCATTCTATAAAAACTCGGAACCCTTCGCGGCTCCGGCGGAGACCAGCGGAAAGGTCTTCGTCAAAAACGCTAAGGGCGATGTCAGCGTGGCGAATACGGTGCTGCCGGCGTTTTATAGCAGCGCTCAGGATGTGATCGATTACAGCAGTTTCCTGCCGGTGCCCGGCGGCGACGAGTATCTCCTGTTCATTGGAGGCGGCGACACCACCAAGCCGGCAGTCATCTACTGTGATTTCTTCTTTGAAGATGGCGGACCGGACGTCGCTGGCAAGGAATACCTTACTCTGACGACCACGGATTCCACCAATTTTTCCGAGCACCCCGCACGTGTATTCTTCGAGAAAATCAGACTTGATGTCAATACGCTGGTGGTGGAAACGGACGATCTTACATTCTCCGATGCTGCTAGCGGTCAACATGCTAATTTTGGTCTATCGACTCTTTCTTGCAGTCCGCATTCGGGAAACATCGATTTACGAGACACGCCGTTTCACCTCGATCCTTCAGCCCAGTTCGAGGCCGACGGTGAGTTTTATTATGTCAGCGACTTGCGTAAACAAATTGATTTCGGCGGCGGCACGACGAACTCGTGCACGGTTGCCGGCGTTCGCGGTCAGCTCAAACTCGCCTATGATGACTTCGCAGAATTGACCCTGGACCAAAGTCTTACGACTGGCCAATCCCTACTCTTCACTGGAATCGACGGCGCCCCGCCGCCAGGGTATGTGAACATGGGGGCGCAAACCAGCCTGGAACTTGACAACACACTCACGATTGAAACCTGGATTAAACCCACTGGTCCGGAAGGCGGTGGTCTCTTTCTCAATAAAGAAGGTGAGTATGAACTCGGGCGAATGGAAGACGGGATGATTTGGTGGGCGTTGGCAAATTCAAGTCCGGGTTGGGTTTTTATCTCGACCTATTATCGCGCAGAAGAAAACGAATGGGTGCACGTCGCTCTCACCTACGATGGCGCAACCATCAAAACTTACATTAACGGTAACTTGTTTCACAGCGCAGCCGGGTCCGGGTCAATTGGCGACTTTCCACAACACGCTAACGAAGATGAATTTAGAATCGGTTCCAGGCAGGCCAGTAACAGTCACTATGCCGGGTTTGTCGATGAAGTACGGGTGTGGAACATCGTTCGCACACAACAGGAAATCCGGGAATCGGCAGGCACGACACTCGGCCCGGAGGTGTACGAGTCTGCGAGCAGCGGCCTGATCGGGTACTGGCGGTTTGATGAGCTGGAAGATTTGGGCGTGGGTGGAGACGGCGCCGATGACGTCAGAGATTATTCACTCAATCAGAATCACGGCGATATCGTGGGCACGGTCGCCATCTCAGGTATTGTGACTTCTGTTGATGAGGAAATCAGCGAAGTGACGGTTCCCGAGCAATTCACTTTGCAGCAGAACTACCCGAATCCGTTCAACCCGGCCACAACCATTTCTTATTCATTGCCGAAAGACAGTCACGTGAAGTTAACGGTGTTCGATGTTCTGGGTAGGGAAGTCGAAGTTCTGGTCAACCAGAGGCAACCGGCAGGCCAGTACAAACTAAATTTTGAAGCCAGCCGTTTCCCCAGCGGACTCTATTTTTACAGAATAGATACTGGCACATTTCGGGAAACCCGGCGCATGCTTTTGCTCAAATAAGAAAAAGTTCTAGGAATAAAATGCCGCATAAAAATCAATCAAGCTGAATTGCAAGGTTTCGAAAACTTTGAGGGTTTTCTCACTTTAACCCGAGCGCCTGCAATCCTTGTTCCCAATAACAGGCACGCACAGCGCCTATCCTCTGCTGTGTTGTATCGAGGGAAAGGAGAAAAGGCTCGCAAGGCTTCGAGATAACGAATGCCCAGGTCTCTTTCTTTCAGGTTCCAGACTTCAGGTAACGAACCGTATTCAAGCGCTGTTTGCAGATCAAAGCTTTCTTTCAGCTCCTGTGCGGTCAGTGGAAATAAATGGTAGACGAAAGCGCGGCCTGCCAGGAGATTCGCGGCGTCTGCCTAAAAGCGCAGAAAAGTCATCCCTTCTACTTTCGATGGGTGGCCGGCGTGATAGATGACCTGCAAGGGAACGTGTCCGTGTGTTGCGAAAAAGGCTTTGTATTTTGCCGGCCGGAGGTTTTCCGGAGAGTACTTGACCTCGCAGGCAATTTTCTCTTCAAGAATGAAATCGACCTCATGTTGTTGTTGCGTGCGCCAGAACTGAATCTCATCTATGGGCAAGCGGTCGAGAAATTGCCGAAAAATGAAATTCTCATATAACGACCCGGCGTCTTGCCGCTGGGACAGAGGCTGAAAGTTTCTCATCAGGTTGTTTCTCAGTCCCAGATCGAGAAAATATAATTTCGGCATCCGTCGGATTTCCTTACGCACATTGCGGAAGCTGGGAGAAATCGTGGCGACGTGGAACGATTTTCTTAAAACGTACAGGTAATTATCAATGGCCGTGCGAGAGATACCGAGTGTACTCGCCAGGCTATTCAGATTCAAAAGGCTGCCAACCTGAGAGCTCAAGGCCATCAGGAGCCGCATGACATTCTGGTCGTTGCGCACGCCTGATTCCAGGATATCCTTTTTGACGTAAGAAGAAAGCAATTCTCGCAGGACGTCCTCCTTCTCGTCGTTGGTTTCGGCCAGAACAACCCGCGGGAAGCCACCGAATCGCATGTACTGATCCATATACAGAGCGAGCTCTCTTTGCTGTGAAACGGGAAGTTTTTGGATGGTCAATTCCTGAGCCGGCAGGATTCGAATCTGCTCTGCAAGATCAGGCTGTCCGTGAAAAAGCAGGAATTCATCCAGTGACAGGGTGTAAAGCAGAAAAATGCGTTTGCGCCCCGCCAGCGAATCGCGAAACTTTTCATCCAGATAAAAAGCGGACGATCCGGTCACGATCAATTTAATGCGGTGCGCATATTCATCGTAGAGGTATTTGAGAAAGTTAGTCGGGTTTTGCAGATATTGAATTTCATCGATCAGGACGAAGGACCGTTTTTCTTCAGGAAATTGAAAAAGCTGAAACAGATTGCGGGGATGGGTATCCAAAAGGGTGAGATATTCCGGATCTTCCAGATTGATGAAAAAGGCGGGGAGACCTTCTTCATCCAGATGGGATCTGATCTGCCGCAGCAGCGTGGTTTTCCCTACCTGTCTGGCGCCGGTGATGATCGTGGTTTCTTTTTCCGGCAGGTGCGCGAGACAATTCTTGTACAGATTGCGTTTATACATTGGCCGAATTTTCCTGTCGTACTTTCGTTTTTTGACGTAATCGGTCAATTAACGTAACGCAGGCTTCCAGCCTGCAGGCATCTTGCAGGTAAGATGCCTGCATTACACCCCCCCGTAACTGACCGATTACGTTTTGACAATATAAGGATTATTTTTCTTTTGTAAAAGAAAAAAATCCAATATTTTCACTTTACTAAAAGAAAAATATTGGATTTTCAGCAATTGCAGCCCTATGGCTTAAAAATCAGCCGGTGTAGGGTTTCCTGCACTCTTCTCTGTGTAGATGAATTCTTTCAGAATCGATTGCCTTACCACGCCCCAAGAATCACACCCATGATCGTCAACGCCACGGTACTATAGCCGGCGTTGATGAGGAAATGCGCCAATGATCTGCGCTCGAAGAGATAATGAATGCCGATCATGGTCGCCACCCAGCCGATGCCGGCGAGAAAACCGGCCAGAGCGCCAAAGGCCAAATCGGCTTCAGGGCCGATAAACATGGCCAGATTAAAAGCGGCAAACAGCGCCAGCACAAAGGAGATGCCGAACACCTTGCCCATGCTGCCCTGCTGCAGTTCTTCTTCTGTAAACCCGCAGGCCCGCATCCAGGCCTTGCCGAACAGCGCCTATGAATACCAGACGCCGCCTAACAAAAACGACGAAATGGCCGCGACGAAAATAGCCAGCCAATTCAAGGTTTCGAACGCATTTGCCATATCCATAATATCACCCTCCGTTTAAATTAAATGTAAGTGTGCGCCCATCAGCAGGTCTGCCCAGGAGCTTGGCCGAAAAGTATATTTCCTTAGCGGAGGCGTCCTCGCCGAGCGAGTTTTACTCGGCTCCAAAACCCTCGGCGAGACGCCTTCGGGAAGTGGTTTTTGACTTTTCGACCAAGCTATTGGTGGAGCACATGCCAACTCAATGAAAGACACAAGATAGTGATCGTGCCTTTCAAAGTATTGTAAACCAGGTCACCTTTTTGCAGTTTACCACTTTGCCCTTCCAAAAAAAGAGGTCTTTTTGTTGTTCATCTATCTTCCCACACACTTTGCCCTGGCTAAGCTGCGAGTGGTGTTAGACCGCGGACGTGGAGTATCTCTGACTGCTCGAACGGCCTAATGTCTGCATTGGTCAATGTGAGTACAGCAACCGTCTTGCCTTCTGCGGTGACGAATTCGACCTCAAATCCCTTCTTGTCTTTATAGCAATGTACCACCGTGCCAACATCGCCACACTTGAGGCCAAGGTTCTCGTAATCATGGGTCAAGACGACCAAATCTAATTCGTTTATCATCTTGTACTTTCGACTTCCCAACTACATGGGTTTGTGACAGCAAGTAGTCAGATAGTTTTGAGCGTGGTACATACGCAGATGCTGCATTGGCAGTTTCATATCTGTAATTATTTACGATACTTCGATGACTCGATTACCTGGTAGCCAAAAGGATGGCGGCGACAAATCGACGACGAGCGTGTCCAAACAACAGGAATTACTCTACCGACTCCGTTGCCTGAAACGCTGGCGAAGACTGATGTTACATCCACAAACTGGGCAAACTGTTATTTCAAGTTTCATTCTTAGCAATTGACAGACTCAATGCATAGTTTGGCATTTTTTGCAGCCTCTGCTTGTCTGCGATCGGAAGTAACAAAAAGATCTGCATCCCACTCAATTGCGCAGGCAATATGCATGGCGTCCATGGCACGTAGTGGATTCGTTTCCAACAGGAGTGCCGCTTTTGCAACGACTTTTGGAGTAATATTGATGATCTCAATGTCGGATAATTCTTCAGAAAGTCTGTTTTTTGCAATAGTATAGTTCCTGTTACTGATGCTTTTCTCTCTTACTTTTCTATTTAAAGCTGAGAGAATTTCAGGGAAACAAATTATACTTAATCCGACTTCGGATGCCTCTTGTCATATATCATCGATTCGTTGACTGCCCGGCTCTTCAATGAAACGCTTTGCAAAAGCGGATGAATCAAAATATATTCGCATACCTATGAATTTTCTCGTTCCTGAAGGATTGCTTCAGTCAAGCTAACCCCTTTTATCGTTAATCTTAGACCTGGTTTTTTCCATGACGGCAAGATTCTTTCATCATGTTTGATCGGTGTTATTTCAGCGACCGGCCTTCCATGTCGTATAAGTTGAATAATCTCACCATTTTCAACTTTAGAGATAATTGATGATGCGTTTTTTCGAAATTCGGTGAAAGTAATACTTCTCACAATAACCTCACATATGGTTCGTTCATCTAAGTTCAGCAACTTGAAAATGAGCATTAAAATGTACAGTATTGCCCATCAAAACTCAAGTCCTTTTTAACCAAGCTATTCCGATTTCTTCACACCAGGATCAAAACAAACAAACTCAACAGTATTTCCTTCCGGGTCGCTAATGTACTCCAAATTAGGCACGGTGTATTTTTGACTTTTGTATTCGCCTGCCCAGTCCTCCTTGACTTTACGGATGTTACATCCACAAACTGGGCAAACTGTTATTTACCGTTGTGAAATGAACATCTTTGAAAAAACAAGAGAAGGTTTACCTTTTTGCAGTTTACCACTTTACCCATCCAAAAAGTGAGGTCTTTTAACTGGTTAAACTCAGATCTTAATGCTGGCCCAATGCTCCTTATGCCAAATAAACGAGAATATTGAAGTCCGCAGAATAACCAAAAAAAAGCCATTGAGAAACATTCCGAAGAGTCCATACCCCAAGTGAACGCCGAAGAACCAATTGAGAGGGAGCGAGAGGCCCCACTGAATCAACAGAGAACAGCTCATGACAACTTTTGTTGCGCCGGCGCCGAGCAGGGAAAAACTTATTATAATGCCAAAAGCCTCTATCCACATAAACATGCCAACAATTCGAAGAGCAGGAACGGCGAGTCTTATGGTGCTCGTATCAGAAATGAACAAACCAGCTATCTTTTCGGGAAAGGGCACCACGCAAAGAGCAAAAAGGATCAGCGCCCCTGCGCCTACACCGGCGACTTCCCAACCCCATTTTTTGGCGTCATCCGGCTCTTTACGTCCCAAAGCTTGGCTTACCAGCGTCAACGCTGCTGTCCCAATACCCATTGCAGGTAAAAGCGCGACCAACATGATATTTAGAATGACGTTAAATGCTGCCAGCTCGCTGGTTCCGAGCAATCCGACAATGGTAAAAAAGACGACTAATCCCAAAAACATCAGGAAATTTCGGATACTTTCAGGGAAGGAAACATTGATCAACGTTTGGATACGCTGTTTATCAGGTAATCCCTGCAGAAAACCATTCTTTCGTGCGTATTTAAGCCCCAGAATGACATGAGTAAGTGCGCCAAAAAAAACGGCAAACGTCGTTGCCAGTCCTGCTCCCGCCGTTTCGAGTCTTGGAAAACCTAAGTTTCCAAAGATAAGCAGATAGTTACAGAAGATGTTCACAACCATTGCAATCAAAAGCGAAAGCAGAGACCACTTCGGTTTACTAATCCCGTTCCAATAGGCCCGAAAAGAGACATTGGCGCCAATGAGTATCATAGAAGGAATTCTCGGCCTCAAGTAAGCAAGCCCTCTTTCAATCACGGCCTGGTCTTGAGTGACCAGGGAATAGAGAAACGGCAGGATTAAATATCCAATGATAGCAAGAAGCAACCCAACGATGCTTGAAATCAAGATTCCTGCGTTCAGGTCGTAGCCGGTCAAGTGAGAGTTTCCTTCACCGATTCGTCTTCCTACGAGGGCTTGCACTCCGGCACTTACGCCAAGTATGGCAGAGATGATTAGAAGGAAAAGAAAATTCCCAACTCCGACGCTAGCCAACGCCGCGTTCCCGAGTCGTCCAACCATAGCAGTATCGATGAGACTCATCAGATTTTGAGCGAGCATCCCCCCGACAATTGGGAATGAAAGCCCCATAATTGTTTTCACACGTGACTTTTCAAGCAACACAGCTCCTCACGCTTTTGGTTCATACCAGATGGAAACAACGGTCTGGCTTGGGTTGAAACTGCCACCACAACACGACTGTTTGATATCAACGATCTTGATTCCGGAATTGGCTTCAAGCCATCATTGATCTCATCTTCAAGAACCTGTTTTGATTTGGGTTTATTGCCAAAATAAAAGTTTAAATCATAGATCGCATATCGTAAATCGTATATTTTCGAGCCTGGAATCTGATATACGATATAAGATTTACGATCTACGATTTTCGATCTACAGTCAACGCTTTTCTCTTTTCGGTTTGACAACTGCCCCGCCGGGGCCCCGTCTGCGCCGCGAAGCGCCGCAAACGAGTAGGCGCTACCGCCAAACATCGACAGAGATTTATCGATAGTACTTATCCGTGTTCAATCCGTGTGCATCCGTGGCTGATTTTTTTAGCATGTTTTTGAAATTTTGCGGCTTTGCCGCGCTGGGTGAATCCGTGGTGAGCTTACTGCGTCAGCCATCTTTTCGCAGCTTGCCTGTGGAAAAGGCTTAGGATATCTTTCAACCTTACAACGCCCCGAAAGACGGGGCTTCGATCCAACCGTGTTTCTCGTCAACTATCCGCGACTTTGATGATTAACTTGCCATAATTTTCACCGGAAAACAACATCAACAATGTCTCCGGGAAGGTTTCGATGCCTTCGACGATATGTTCTTTTGATTTCAGTTTTCCTTGCGCCAGCCACAAGCCCATTTCTTGCGCTGCCTCTTGGTAACGGCCGGCAAAATCGAAAACCACAAATCCCTGCATACGGGCGCGGTTGACCAGCAGCGATAAGTAGTTGCTCGGGCCTTTGACAGCGGTTGTGTTGTTGTACTGCGAAATCGCGCCGCAGATCGGGATACGGGCGCCACGGTTGATCCGGGTTAAAACCGTATCGAGAATCTCTCCGCCTACGTTATCAAAATAAACATCGATTCCGTGTGGACAATGTTCCTTTAAGCCGGTGCGCAGGTCTTGCGACTTATAATCGATTGCCGCGTCAAATCCGAGATCCTTCACCAGGTAAGAACATTTCTTTTCCCCTCCGGCAAGTCCGACAACGCGGCAGCCTTTGATTTTGCCGATTTGTCCTACTACGGAGCCAACCGCTCCGGATGCCCCGGAAACGACCAGGGTTTCTCCCGCGTTAGGCTGCCCCACCTCGAGCAAACCAAAATAAGCGGTCATGCCGGGCATGCCCAAAGCGCTGAGATACAGGGGGAGCGGCGCAATTTCCGGGTCCACTTTCATGAGACCTTTGCCGTCGGAGAGCGCGTAGCTTTGCACCCCGAGACCCCCGCTGACGTGGTCGCCAACCTGAAAGTCCGGATGATTGGACTCGACGACCCGGCCAATGGCCAGAGCCCGCATGACATCGCCAATCGCTACCGGGTCGATGTATGATTTTCCTTCATTCATCCACCCACGCATAGCCGGGTCGATGGAAATATAAAGCACTCTTAAAAGAAGCTCACCGTCGCTTGGTTTCGGCGCTGGCGATTCTTTGTATTCCCAATCGCTGTTTTTCGGCAGTCCGACGGGGCGGGCGGCGAGAAGATATTGTTGGTTGGTCATTCGTGGTTCCTTTCTTTCTGATATTTCGTTTTTCAATATTCTACTTTTTGTTTCTCTGCGTGCTCTGCATCTCTGCGTTAAATGAAACAAGGTCTTAAGATTTGCCAAGTAATTTTAGCACAAAGGCTTACGAATTTCAACTCCGGATATAAGCGTTTCCGGCTATTTGGAATGAACCAGCGCTTCGAACGGATCCCCGTCCGGTATGAGCTGCTCTAAAGTCTCCGCCGCTTCAATATCGCTTAATTTTAGATCGAAGAACGCGATGTGGTGCAAACCAGATATCCGGGCCCCGGTGGCCAGCGTGTGCCATTCTTCCCAGCTCGCTTTTACGCCGCCGATCGGGATCTTTGCAACCCACATCTTCCAACTTTTCGGCAGACCGTTTTCATCTAAAATCCAGAGATAGGCGTCTCCTGGAGTGAGACCGCCGGAGCTGTAATACACCATGAGCGCTTCTTCACCGGACTCTGTGGTCACCAGGCTGCGTGTCACCCCGTCATCGAAACACTTTGAAACCGGGTTGAGCCAAAACGAACCGTTAACCCATTTCTTCCACGCGGATTGGATCAGTTCACCGGCTTCACTCCCGGAAACCCGCTCGCGGTTGAGCTTGGCGATCCCGGTTTGGGTGGCGAGGTCGATTAAAACGTCTTTATTCTGCCACTGCACAGCGGCGAAATTCCGGCGGCGGTCCCAGAGAAGTTTATGTTTACCTGCGAAATTCCAGCGCACGGCGCCGGTCTTTTTCCAAGCATCATGGTTCACGGCTGCGAGCATTTTCAGAGCGAGTTTTTCAGCCGCATCCCCTTCGACCCCGGCCGGCCGTGATTCGTGCAGCATCAAAACAACCGCAAAAGCAAGCAGCAGCAGAAAACCCAAACTGAGGATGCTGCGTTTGAACCAGGTTTTTTTTGCTCCCACAGATTTCTTCCCTTCTTGTGGTTATTTAGTGTCTGACCGAAAACTCAGAAATAAGCTTCGAGCCCCGTCCTCGGGGCGTCGTAATCAATTGTTTTTACAAAGCGTCAAACGCACCCGGGGACGGGTGCTTGAGCATTTTAAAAAGTTTTCGTTCAGACACTATTTAGTATTTTTTATTGTTTGCGACGGAATCGAATACGTACATGTGGCATGCGCCACGAGCTCGTCGTTATCCTCAGAAAAGAGATCCACTTCAGCAAAGACGAGACGCCTACCCACTTTGAGGAGCCGGCATTCTGCGATAACGTCCGCGGCTTCCGCTTTTTTCAAAAAATTGATGTTGAGATTTGTGGTCACCGCTTGAAAGACCGGCCCGATTTCTACGAGAATAGCCACAAACACCGCGGCGTCCACCAGGGTCATCAAGGCGGGACCGGAGACGGTGTCGCCGTGGCGGAGATGGTGTGGTTCGACAACCAACCGCAGGCGCGCGCCTTTTTCATAGGTTTTTTCAATGCGTAACGGGCTTGTGTTCTTGGAATGTCTTTTATCGAAGAAAGTTTGGATTTGTTCTTTTGTTAAGCCAGGCATCTATTTTCTCTCGATTAAGAGTAAACCGTACCCGATCACAGGGAATTCATCTTTTTTTGACGGGATAACAGGATAAACCGGATTTACAGGATGACTCATTAAACCAAATGATGAATCCGATTCTTGTCCAGGGCCGCAATAGCCAGCCGGGCGCAGAGGCGCACGATTGCGCCCAAATCAGCGAAGCGCTTATCCTGAGTGTGACCTTTTTTGTAACGCGCATAAATTTGTTGAATAATGACCGCCAGTTTGAACAGGCCAAAAACAAAATAAAAGACCGGGTTCGCCACTTCGCAGCCGCTTTTTTGCTGGTACCGCTCCACTAATTGTTGTCGATTCAAACTCCCAGGCAAACGGGTCGGACCGAAGGTCAACTCATCCGGCTCGCCCGCTTCCGACCAGTAGCCGAGAGTGGTGGCGAGGTCCAGCAACGGATCGCCGAGGGTGGCCATTTCCCAGTCGAGCACGGCGATTATTTTTGTGAGATCAGCAGGGTCGAGCACAATGTTGTCGTATTTGTAGTCGTTATGGATCAGAGAAACTCCGGCCTCTGGGGGCATGTTTGCTTTGAGCCACTGCATCACTTGGTCAAGGGCTTTGATCTCATCGGTTTGCGCATTTCGGTAGCGTGTGCTCCAGCCCGTAATCTGGCGCTCGACATATCCGTCGGGCCGGCCCAGATCCGACAACCCGGCAACAGCGTAATCGACCCGGTGCAGCTCGACCAGGTTATCGATAAACGATTTTGACAGCTCTTGCATGAGCTTTGGAGTCAACGCTAGGCTCCTTGGCGTTGCGCTGCGCAGTATCACGCCTTTGACGCGCTGCATTACGTAAAACGGCGCCCCGATGATAGACGTATCTTCGCAGTAATCCAACGGAAGCGGGACTTTGGGATACACTTTGATGAGATGCGACAGGACGCGGTATTCACGGCCCATATCATGGGCGCTCTTGATATTTGCGCCAAACGGAGGGCGGCGTAAAACCCATTCCAGTTCGCCGCGTCGAATGAGATACGTTAAATTCGAAAATCCGCTGGGGAATTGCTCGACAGAGAATGCACCGCCTTCGCCGGATAGCTTCTCATTTAGATAAGCCTTCAGCTTCTCAAGGTTCAACTCTTCCCCGCTACGAATAGCCGTCGGTTTGTCGATGATTTCCACTGACACTTCGCTTACGATCTCAAAGCACCCCGCCGTTCACGCTCAAACAGTGTCCACTGACAAACGAAGCTTCATCCGAGGCCAGGAACAGGTAGGCGTGAGCGATATCCTCCGGCAGGCCGGCGCGTTTGACCGGGATGGCTGCGATGGAGGCTTGGCGCATTTCTTCGGGAATGGAATCGGTCATCTCTGAGGCGATGAAACCGGGCGCCACGGAATTGACCGTAATGCCATGTTTGCCGAACTCGCGCGCCAGGGTTTTGGTCATGCCGATGATGCCGGCTTTGGTCGCAGCATAATTCGCCTGCCCGAAATTTCCACGCAGCCCGGAGATGGAAGAGGTGTTGACGATGCGGCCGTATTTTTGAGCCACCATGTGCGGCGCCACGGCTTTCACACAATTAAAAACTCCGGTCAGATTGACGTCGAGCACCTTCTGCCACTGCTCCGGCGTCATTTTCAAAAACGAGGAATCGCGGATCACACCGGCATTATTCACCAGAATATCTATTTTGCGGTATTTTTCGACGATGCGATTTGCGGCGTCTTGCACTGCGTTGAAATCGGAGATATCGACTTTTTGGAATTCCACGGGAAATCCTTTGTCCGTCATTTCGTTTGCCGCTTCCGCAGCCGAGTCCTGGACATCCCAAATGATAACTTTTGCGCCTTCGCGCGTGAACACTTCAACAGCGGCCCTGCCGATTCCTTGCGCACCGCCGGTTATAATTGCCACTCGCTCTGTTAATCGTGCCATTTTCTTTCTTCCTCTCTAAACTGCTTTTCTATTTTACAACTTCAACAAACTAGATTAATTTTAATTTGTATTTTTATCCGTGTCAATCAGTGTAAATCCGTGGCTGAATATTTTTTTGTAAAAGAGATGTTTTGGTTTCGGCTCTGCTGCGCTGTGTAAATCTGTGGTCATTATTTGCTCTTTGCTTATTTCAAATTCTGCTACATCCGGGCTAAAAATATATCCGGGAAATCATTTCCGCCACACACGCCGGTTTTTCTTGTCCCTCGATATCGACTGTGACTTTGTTGACCATCTGCAGCCCGCCTTTGACCTCCTCGAAACTGACGAGCTCTTTGCGGGCCCGGATTCTCGAACCGGCTTTGACAGGATTGGGAAACCGAACCCGGTTCAAGCCATAATTCACCGCCATTTTTTGGCCTTCGAATTGCGGTTTGTCCGGGTTGATGCTTTCGGTCAGGTACGGTAACAGCGCTAGGGTCAGAAAGCCGTGTACCACAGTCGCACCGAATGGCGACTGCTGCGCGGCTCGCTCCGGTTCTGTGTGAATCCACTGCCGATCCAGAGTGGCGTCTGCGAATTTATTGATTCTGTCTTGGTCGACAGTTATCCACGAACCAACGTAGGTTTCCAACCCAACTCGAGCTTGTAACTGTGCTTTCGCTGTTTCTATTGACATAGAAAGGCTCCTCCTTTTGATTGCAGGAAATTCAAAATAACAAATGCGGCTATGCTAATATTAATTTGGCAAATTTATCTGACAAAGTTAACATTGTTTCTCTGATATTTCGTTTTCATATTTCACTTTTTGATACTCTGCGTGCTCTGCATCTCTGCGTTAGATTAAACCAGTCCTTTAGATTTACTTTGTTATTTCAGCAAATGACGTCTCACGTCTGCCGTCTGATATCTCACGTATTACACATCCTGTTTTTTTAACAAACTTCTCGCGACCACACCCTTATGCACTTCGTCCGGTCCATCGTAAATTCGCGCCGCGCGTTCGTGTCGAAAAAAATAAGCCAGTATGGTGTCGTCCGTCATTCCCAGGGCTCCGTGAACTTGTATTGCGCGATCGAGCACACGCTGCAGCACGCCGGCGACGTAGAACTTGATGACAGAGATATCCACACGTGCTGCCGAAGCGCCTTCGCGATCGATTTTGTCCGCTGTTTTCAAAATTAGCAGGCGGGATGCGTCGATTTCAGCCCGGCTTTCCGCGATCCAGTTCTGAATGGTCTGCTTCGAGGCCAGGAAGGCGCCCGGCGTCAGTTCCCGCGCCGCGGCCCGTTGGCACATCATGGCGAACGCGCGTTCGGAGATGCCGATCCAGCGCATGCAGTGGTGGATTCGCCCTGGTCCCAGGCGGTTTTGCGCTAGAACAAATCCGTGACCTTCTTGCCCGAGAACATTTGACTGCGGCACCCGGCAATTCTCAAACCGCACCTCAGCATGACTGAAGTAATCCCGCCCCACCTCTCCCATAACCGGGATGTTTCGGACGAAAATAAAACCGGGCGTGTCTACGGGCACGATAATCTGGCTCGCCCGTTTATGCAAGCGCTCCTCCTCGGGATGGGTCACCGCCATCACGATGGCAAACGCCGCGCCCTCGGCAGACGAGGTAAACCATTTGTGCCCGTTGATAACGTAATCCTTGCCCTCTTTTTCAGCGGTTGTACTCATCCACACGGGATTCGAACCGGCATGCTCCGGCTCGGTCATGGCGAAACAACTCCGAATCTCGCCGCTGATAAGCGGTTTGAGAAAACGTTCTTTTTGTTCCACAGTTCCGTGTTCCAAAAGAATCTCCATATTCCCGATGTCGGGCGCCTGGCAGTTGAAGACATAATGCCCGAGCGGTGTGTGCCCGAGAACTTCGCTGATATGGCCGAACTCATAAAGCGAAAGTCCCATCCCACCAAGCTCTTGCGATAAGTGCGGCGTCCACAGCCCGAGCCGTTTGACTTTGCGCCGCTTCTCTGCCAATAAAGGAAGTAACGTATCGAAATCGCTTCGTAATAGCAGCGGCTCGAGAGGGAGGAGATCCTCCGTCACAAACGCATGGATTTTCTTTAGTGTTGATTTGAGTGAGTGATTGAGTTCTTCGAACATACGATGCTCCGATATACAAGACAAACTATCATTGCGGTCGACAATAGCAAATTTAATCCCTCGGTAAAATTGGCCTTAAAGATAGCTAACCTATTTGAATGTCAAGTTGAAGATCTTTTTTGTCTACAGGAGGAATAAAATGATTGTTAGATTCTTGTTTGAAAGTATCGTTGGTTTCATGTGCATCGTCTCAGTAAGATAGTTCACTGAGGGAAACGCTTGTATTTTTAACTGAACCTCCGTATATTAAGAATAAATTTCGGAAAATGCCATTGAAAATTGTCCTCTGTCCGCTTTTTTGTCTCCCGTCAACACTAAATAACATAGAGTCGTGATTTCTCTCTCAGGCTTTCCTCAAAAAATAGCGGTTTTGGGGAACCCGAACCTAATTTTGGGCGTTCTTAATTGATGTATTTTTGATTGTTCATCATATCCTAACATCCATTTACACAATAAGTTGAGAGGTTACTATGGGAAAAAATTCCGGTAGAGTGATGATCGAGGCTAAAGGCCTGAGTAAATTTTACGGCCCGTTTGTCGCCATAAGAAACATTACGTTTTCGATTCCGGAAGGACAAATCGTCGCCTTTTTAGGGCCGAATGGCGCGGGGAAATCGACTACCATGAAAATACTCAGTGGGTTTCTTGCAGCCAGCGAAGGCTCTGCAACCATTGCCGGACTGGATGTCCGCTCGCAGCGACTGGAGGCGGCAAAGCATCTGGGATACTTACCCGAAAACGGTCCACTTTATCAAAGCATGACGCCGTTGGAATTGCTCACGTTTTTTGGTGAAGCGCGAGGGATCGATCCCGACACGCTGCAAAAGCGGCTCGACACGGTCATCGAACAATGCGCTTTACAGCTCGTGTTGGAAAAACCGATAGATAAGCTTTCCCGCGGATACAAGCAGCGGGTCGGCTTAGCGCAAGCTTTGTTGCATGAACCGGATGTTCTCATCATGGACGAACCCACTGCCGGTCTCGATCCGAACCAAATACGCGAATTTCGCGATAACATAAAGAAATTAGGAAAATCGAAAACCATATTAATTTCCACACACATTTTACAGGAAGTCAACGCCGTAGCGGACCGGGTACTTTTTATTCACGATGGCGCGATGGTTTACGACGGAACACCGGGCGAGCTGCAGGAGAAGGGTTCTTTAGAAGCTCCCTTTTACCGGCTTACAAACCATGGCAGGCCCCCTAAAGCAGAAGCACGAAAGGAGGTTCATTAATGGAAATCAGCATCAAAAATCTTAAGGCCAAAATCAATTTTAAGGTTGTCGAATCGATCATCAAACGCGATTTGCGGATGTATTTCAGTAACCCGACCGGGTACGTCTTTATGACTCTTTTCATCGGTTTGAGCGCTTTTGCGGCGTTTTGGCCAGATCGCTTTTTTGCAAATAATTTAGCCAATCTCGACCAGCTCAACAGTTGGTTTCATTGGCTGCTGTTATTTTTTGTGCCGGCGTTGACCATGTCTGTGTGGGCGGATGAACGCAAACAGGGTACCGATGAACTTCTGCTCACCTTGCCGGCGACCGATTTAGAAGTCGTGCTGGGGAAGTATATCGGTGCATTATCTATCTACACCGCTTCTTTAATCATCTCCTTTTTTAGCAACTTTTTTGTTTTAGCCTGGCTCGGAAGCCCGGATTTTGGATTGATGATTGGTAATTACGCCGGTTATTGGTTTCTGGGGAGCGCGCTTATCGCAATAGGTATGCTTGCCTCGTTGCTCACGGCTAACGTCACCATCGCCTTTATCACAGGCGCTATTTTTTGTTCTTTTTTTATTTTTATCGATTTTGCCGCCGGCGCTCTCAGCGAAAGTCTAAAAAATTTTCTCGAGCCCCTGGGCATCGCCAGTCATTTCACAGATTTTGGCCGGGGTATTGTGAGCTTTACCAGTCTCCTGTATTTTAGCTCTCTGGCAGCAGTGATGATTTATTTAAATGTCCTTCTCATCAGCCGCCGGCATTGGCCTCTTGAAGCCGACGGTTATAAAATGTGGCTCCATCATGCCGTCCGTTCGGTGGCCATCGTGATTGCGGTCATCAGTTTGAATGCTATTCTAGCTCATGCCAGTTTTCGCATCGATGTGACGGCGGAACGCCTGCATTCCCTTTCGGATGAAACTCACAAACTGCTCGGTCAACTCCAGAACGACCGTCCGGTCTTTATTCAGGCGTTTGTCAGTAAAGATGTGCCGCAGCAATTTGTTCAAACCCGGTCAAACCTGTTAGGCGCCTTGCAGGAGATGCAGGCTTCTGCAGGGGATAAAGTTCAATTACTCATCCATGAAACAGAGCCCTATACGGACGAAGCGCGGGACGCCCGGGAAAAATTCGGCATCACAGCGAGGGAGGTTCCGGTGGTCGGAAGCGCGCAAGCGAGCTTTGCTTCGGTTTTTCTCGGAGTCGCCTTCACGTGCGGCGCTGAGGAGCAGGTCATTCCGTTCTTCGATCGCGGCTTACCTGTTGAGTACGAGCTGACTCGCAGCATTCGCGTAGTTGCCAGAACCCAGCGCAAAAAAATCGGCATCGTCAGCACCGAGGCAAAACTGTTCGGCGGTTTTGACTTCCAGTCGTTTCGTAGTTTACCGGCCTGGCCGGTTGTGGACGAGCTCAAAAAGCAGTATGATGTGGAGCAAGTAACGCTTAACAGCGCCATCACAGGAGAGTACGACGCGCTGCTTGTCGGCATGCCTTCTTCCTTGCCGCAAGAAGAAATGGATAATCTGCTCGAGTATATTGAAGCGGGTCATCCGGCCCTGCTTCTCGACGATCCTCTGACCATAGCCAACATTGGATTGTCGGCTTCTGAAAAGCCCGGATCGAATACGAATCCTTTTATGAGAAATCAAGGTCCTCCCCCGAAAGACAAAGGCAATATTGACGAATTCATGTCCACGCTAGGTTTTAGCTGGAATAAAATGCAAGTGATTTGGGACCGGTACAATCCCCACCCGGATTTTGCCCAACTGCCCTTAGAAATCGTTTTTGTGGGTGCCAACGACCCGGACAATCCGGAAGCCTTTAACCAAGAACATGCCAGCAGCGCCGATTTACAAGAGCTCGTGCTTTTGCATCCCGGCAGTATTCGTAAAGCCGCAAACAGCCGTTACGATTTTAAGCCCCTGGTCAAATCCAGTGTCGCTTCCGGAGCATTAGGGTATGGGCAACTGGTACAAGAAATCGGCTTTCCTTTTGGAGGAAAACGTCTCGTGCGACCGCGAGGTTACAGACAGACGCCGGCTTCTTATACCCTCGCCGCTCACGTTTCCGGGACAAGCGCGCCGGATACAACAACGGCAGCATCGAGCGATACCTCCGGGGTTGAAAAAAATGTGAATGTGATATTTGTGGCCGACCTCGACTTCATCTCTGATCAGTTTTTCCAAATAAGGGAACAAGCGGTTGGCAACCTTAATTTCGATAACGTGACTTTTTTCTTAAACTGTATGGACGTGCTCGTGGGCGACGAATCGTTTATTGCGCTTCGCAACAAACGCGTGAAACATCGAACCCTTGAAAGCATTGAAGGCCAGAAACGCGAGTTCCGAGAAGAACAACTGAAAGAAGAACAACAAGCGGAAACAGAAGCATCTTTTGCTTTATCCGAGGCTCAAAAAAGACTCAATGAAAAAGTAGATGAAGTTCGTAACAGACCGGATCTCGATCAACAGACGAAAGACATCATGGCGCGGAATTTACAACAAGTCGAGCAGCGAAAATTCGACGCCTTAAAGGAAAGTATCGAGGCCGAAAAAGAGGCTAAGATACAGCGCAGCAAAGAAACCATGGAAGCGCGAATTCGCCGTATTCAGAGCAATATCAAAACTCTGGCTGTGGTCTTACCGCCCATCCCGGTTTTTGCATTAGGCGTGATGATTTTCATCCGCCGCCAAAAACGCGAACGAGAGGGCGCCGCCGCGGCGAGACGATTGCGAGCCTAAAGGCTTGGGGTATAGGGTATAGGGTGTAGGGTGTAGGGTATAGGGAGAACCCCCTTATACCCAATACCTTATTCCTTATACCCTTAATTTCGACAGATTTTCTCATAAAAGATAACTTAAGGAGAGTAGTATGAACGAAACACGAAAGACGATAATTTTCGGAGGGGTGGCGATTGGACTGGCTTTGCTGGCTTTTCTCGTCAACATCCCGGGGTCTCGTACACCCGAGGTCTTTTTCGATAAAGGAGAGCTTTTTTTCCCGGAGTTTACGGATCCGAATGTGGCCACTACCCTGGAGGTCATTCAATACAAGGAAGATACGGGTTCCCCGGTTCCTTTCAAAGTGACATTCAAAGAAGGGATTTGGACGATTCCCTCGCATCACGATTATCCGGCGGACGGCAAGGAGCGCTTAGCCAAAACCGCAGCCGGCGTCATCAACATTACGAAAGATGATTTTCGCTCTGACAATTCGGCGGATCATGAAGCGTTTGGGGTCATCGATCCTCTCGATGAAACCAACACTTCTCTCAAAGGCCGGGGGGAACGCGTCACCCTCAAAGGAGCGAGCGACCAGATTTTAGCCGATTTTATCATCGGGAAAAAAGTCGAAGGTCATGACAAGTTTCGGTTTGTTCGCATTCCTGGTCAGAAACGCGTTTACGCAGCTCGTATGGATATCGACATTTCGACGACTTTCAGCGACTGGATCGAGGCCGATCTCCTCAAAGTAGCTAAATCGGACATCAAGCAAGTCACTTTAAAAGACTATACTATCGACGAAAGATTGCGAATGGTTAAGCAGCGTGATGTGATCGTCTTGAACAAAGACGGCGACGATTGGACCGAGAAAAAAATGACCGATAAGCAGGAAGTCGATAAAACGAAAATGAATGATCTCTTGAAAGCAGTCGATGAGCTCTCCATCGTTGGCGTGCGTCCGAAACCACCGGGTCTTTCGGATGAATTAAAAACAATAAACGAAGGGGTCTCGCTGACCATGGAGGATCAACTTTCTCTAAAGAGCAAAGGCTACTATCTTCATCAAGGCCAATTACTCTCGAACGAAGGCGAGCTGCAAACGCGCACAAAAGATGGCGTCATCTACACACTCCGGTTCGGAGAAATCGTGTATGGCGCCGGGCTTGAGGTGACTGCCGGAACGAACGACAACGATACGCAAGAGTCCGGCGATACGGGCGAAAACCGCTATCTTTTTATTACGACCTCCTTTGACGCCAGCGATTTTCCTGAACCGCAAAAGCCTAAAAACACTGATTTTCAAAGCAAAGCCGATAGTCTGTGGACCGACGCCGATCGCACAAATAAGAAGATATTTGACAAACACGAAGCCTGGAAAAAGAAAATAGAAAAGGGCCAGAAATTGTCCGACGACCTCAATACGCGTTTTTCAAAATGGTATTACGTGATTTCCTCTGAAAGTTTTGACAAGATCCATCTCAAACGAAATGATTTGATCAAGAAGAAGGAAGATTCTTAGAGCTGAGTTAGCTATTAGCTGTGGCCATTGTTCCTAGCGCGGTATAGTCTCACGCGCAAACAACTCAAATAAGTATGTAACAATGAAAAGGATTATTGGATTGATGGATTACTGGATTTTTGCGACTGTTTTTTATTGATCCATGACTCCATTACTCCAATAATCCATCGACCTCGCTCTAAAAACCAACAACTGACAACTGATTCTCTCCTCTCACTTTCAATTTCGTAACTCCTCACTTTATTTTCTTCAAATACAAGTCGTTAGCGGTAATTATTAGTAATCATTCCTAAACCATTTTTGCACCTGAGCCTAGTACCCAACTTGCAGAGAGAGGAGAGTTCCCATGAAGCGGAATTTTCATATTCTTTTCATTGTGACCTGCTGTCTGGTCGTTAAGCTGCCAATCGCAGGGTCGCAAGTGCCCGAGACTTTAAGTTATCAAGGCGTTCTCGGTACGCCGGGTGGAGCCATCGTCACCGACGGCAGCTATTCTTTGACGTTTAAACTTTACGAAAGCCGGTCCGGCGGCACGGCAATTTGGAGCGAAATCCGGTCAGTTGATGTTGTCAATGGCATTTTTAGCGTCATTTTGGGAAAAACCAACCCACTCAGTTTGTCTTTTAATGTACCTTATTGGCTTGGCATGTCCGTCAACGGCGGGTCGGAGCTGACTCCACGAACCGAGCTCACTTCTGCACCGTACAGTATGCAAGCGCGCTCGGTGATTGACGGCGCTATCACAAGCGGTAAGATAGCGAGCGGTCAGGTTGTGCGCAGCCTCAATTCACTCACCGATGCTGTGACCTTGTCTGCCGGGGACAATATCACGATCACGCCGGCCGGCAACACTTTGACGATCTCTTCTGCCGGCGGCGGAGCAGAATCCGGCAGTCAGATAACTTCTGTCGCAGCCGGAGAGGGCTTAACCGGAGGCGGCGCCTCGGGTGAGGTCACGTTATCTCTCGCCAACAACGGTGTGACGACAGACAAACTCAACGATGGCTCTGTGAATCAAACGAAACTGGCAGACGGCGCAATCAGCTCCGCTAAAATCCAACAAGCTGCTGTGAGCGCAGACAAAATTGCTGACTCTCAGGTGGTCAAAAGTATCAACGGTCTCAAAGATGATATAGTTCTCAGAGCGCAAGGTGGCGCCACCCTGACCACGAGCGGAGACACCCTCACGATCAGCGCCAGCAGCAACGCCGAAAGCAGCGGTATTCAAGGCGTGCAAAACACAGATAACGCTCTGGAGATCAGCGATCCCAACGGCCCGACGGCGACGATCAATGTTAAACCGTTCGGCATTATCGCGTCGCATTTAGCTGCTGCCGCGGTCACGGGTGATAAAATCGCCGCGGGGCAGGTTGTGAAGAGCATCAACAATTTACAGGATAATTTGATTTTAACGGGCGCTGACAATGTCACTGTCACACAAAATGGCGACACTTTGAAGATAGCTGCGAGCGGGGGGAATCGTTTAGATCAGGCCTATGATCAGGGCGGAGCGGGAGCCGGCCGAACCATTGTCGCTGATGCGGGTGCGGTGGATATTTCCGGAACCGGCGGCCTGACAGTCGAAGGCAGCGTTGGAATTGGCACCCCAACGCCGACGGAGAAATTGCATGTGTCTGGCACGGCGCTCATGACCGGTTTCAAATTGTCTACAAATCCGGCGGAGGGGTATGTGTTGAAATCGGATGCAGCCGGAGTGGGAAGCTGGCAGCCCGATACGCTGGCTGACGGTTCTGTGACCGCAGCAAAAATTGCCGCTGGCCAGGTTGTCAAAAGCATCAATCAGCTCACCGAAGCGGTGATTCTAAAAGCGGAAGGCGGGGCGACGATTACAACCCAGGGCGACACCCTTATCATCAATGCGGGCAGCGGCGGCCAGGGAACCGGCATTCAGGGGCTGCAGAATACCAATAACACGTTAGACGTTTTTGATCCCAACGGCCCGACGGCAACCGTCAACCTCAAAGAGCTCGGAATCACCTCTGCTTTCTTAGCGCCGGAATCTATCATCACTGACAAACTCTCAGCGAACGCCATTACCGGGGATAAAATCGCCGGGGGGCAGGTCGTGAAGAGCATCAACGGGTTGAAGGATAATCTTGTGTTGTACGGTGAAGAAAATGTGACAGTTGTACAAGCCGGCGACACGTTGAAGATAGCTGCGATCGGGGGGAATCGTTTGGATCAAGCCTACGATCAGGGCGGAGCGGGAGCTGGCCGAACCATTGTCGCTGATGCGGGTGCGGTGGATATTTCCAGTACCGGCGGCCTGACAGTCGAAGGCAGCGTTGGAATTGGCACCCCAACGCCGACGGAGAAATTGCACGTGTCTGGCACGGCGCTTATGACCGGTTTCAAATTGTCTACAAATCCGGTGGAGGGGTATGTGTTGAAATCGGATGCAGCCGGAGTGGGAAGTTGGCAGCCCGATACGCTTACTGACGGTTCTGTGACCGCAGATAAAATCGCCGCTGGTCAGGTCGTGAAGAGCATCAACAATTTACGGGATAATTTGATTTTAACGGGCGCTGACAATGTCACCGTCACACAAAACGGCGACACGTTGAAGATAGCTGCGAGCGGGGGGAATCGTTTAAATCAAGCTTATGATCAGGGCGGAGCGGGAGCAGGCCGAACCATTGTTGCTGATGCGGGTGCGGTGGATATTTCCGGCGCCGGCGGCCTGACAGTCGAAGGCAGCGTTGGAATTGGCACCCCAACTCCGACGGAGAAATTGCACGTGTTGGGCACGGCGCTCATGACCGGTTTCAAATTGTCTACAAATCCGGTGGAGGGGTATGTGTTAAAATCGGATGTGGCCGGAGTGGGGAGCTGGCAGCCCGATACGCTGGCTGACGGTTCTGTGACCGCAGCAAAAATTGCCGCTGGCCAGGTTGTCAAAAGCATCAATCAGCTCACCGAAGCGGTGATTCTAAAAGCGGAAGGCGGGGCGACGATTACAACCCAGGGCGACACCCTTATCATCAATGCGGGCAGCGGCGGCACCCTGGATGACGCTTATGACAAAGGCGGTCCTGGCCTGGGAAGCACCATCGTCGCAGACGCCGGTCCGGTTGCTATTGTTCCGGGCGGCGATGTATTGAGCAAAAACAAAACAAACTTGATCACGGCCCTGGCGCCGACCCTGCTGGATGTATCGGGTACCATTGTTATGACCGGCTTGCAGTTGAACAGCGTGACAGCAGACGGGTTTGTATTGAAATCTGACGCGACCGGAGTGGCAAGCTGGCAAGCGGATTCGTTAGAAAACGATGAAGTGACCGGAGCAAAAATAGCAAACGGCGCTGTTATAAATAGCGACTTAGCCGACAATTCTGTTAGTACCCCTAAACTGCAAGATGGAGTGGTGACCGGCTCTAAGATCGCGGTCAACCAGGTGGTTCGCAGTATGAATGGGTTAACCGAGGATGTCCTGGTTGCCGGGGGCGATAACGTCACCGTCGATGTGACCGGCAACACTATCCGGATTTCGACAGCGGTTCCGGGGTCGAACAGTTGGAGTCTGAACGGCAACAGCGGGACCAGCGCCAGCTCACATTTTCTGGGGACCACAGATAACCAACCTTTGGAGATCCATGTCAATAGCGCGCGGGTTTTGCGTTTGGAGCCCACTGGGGGTGATGGACCTAATGTGATCGCGGGTATCAGCGCGAATTCAGTCACCTCAGGAGTCGTCGGGGCAACCATTGGCGGCGGAGGCGCCAGCGCCGGCGTCAAGGGATTGATCGGACACAAAATAACCGATAACTATGGCACGGTCGCCGGAGGGGTACAGAATCAAGCAGGGGACAATAGCGGAACAACGGATGATAAAGAGTACGCGACGGTTGGCGGAGGCTCGGCTAATTTTGCAACCGGCCGGCATTCCACGATTAGCGGCGGCCAAAACAACGAAGCGAGCGGGGACTATGGGACCGTACCCGGCGGTTTCGCGAACGGCGCCATTGGCAAATACAGCTACGCTGCCGGGCAGAGAGCCAGCGCCAACCACGACGGCACGTTTGTTTGGGCAGATAAAACCCTTGCGCCCTTTGTGTCAACCGGCGATGATCAGTTCTTGATTCGGGCGGCTGGAGGAGTCGGGATCGGAACCAATGCGCCGGCAACGGCCCTGCACATCACCTCCCCCGATGCGCGTCTCCGGCTCGATGACGGACAGGATAGATGGGACCTCTACGTCGGTTTGGAAGGCGGTGGAGATTTTGAAATTGCGAACGCTGGCTCACAATCGACGGCCTTACTCATTCAGACAGGGACAAATAACGTGGGTATCGGCACTGTAACCCCGGGTGCGCGTCTCGACGTCGCCGGGAATGTTCATGCCAGTGGGTCGATACGAAGCGGAAATTCCATTACCCTCGATGGCAACGGCGAGCTGGATCAGATTTTCTCATCGACTGGAACGCTCGATTTTTCTAATAACACTCTCGTGACCAGCGGAACCGTTGAAATCGGCGGTTTCCGGCTGACGGCATCACCTGCTGCCGGCTCTGTCTTGAAATCCGATGCGTTTGGAAATGGGGCATGGCAGCCGGATACCCTTAAGAACAACAGCGTCACAGAAAGTAAAATCGCCCCCGGACAGGTTGTGAGAAAGGTCAACAGCTTAACCGATGATGTGAAAATTGCCGGAGGCCAGATCATACAAGTGGTGACAGACACCGTGAGCAAAACCATTCTGATCGACCTGATTTCGCAGTTCGGCGGCGAAAGTTCCAAACGCTGGAAGAAAAACATTCGGCCGATTCAAGGCGCACTGGAGAAGGTCAAACAACTGCAAGGGGTTTCTTATGACTGGAAAAAAGACGGATCGCACGACATCGGTCTCATCGCGGAAGAGGTTGGGGAAATTGTTCCCGAAGTCGTCACATACGAGGAAAATGGCATAGACGCAAAAATCGTAAACTACCCTCATCTGGTCGCGCTTTTGATCGAGTCTATTAAAGAGCAGCAAAAACAAATCGATACGTTGCGGGCAGAAATGCGGAAATTGAAATCGAAAAAAATAAAGTCTGCAAGCTTAATTCATAGTCGGTAAATTAAACCTAATGAACGTTAAAATGACAATAATGAAAAAAATAGCCGGCTTTAGCGTCATATTTATTTTGGTTGCGGGGGCGCAGAACGGACAGGCACAGTTCATATTGCCATACGATGTATTCGGAAACGGCGCTCAAAGCTCTGCTGGCAACGATTTTCAGATAATCGGTACTGTTGGCCAACCGGTAGTCGGCATTGTGAGTAACGCGGTCAACATTCATCAGGTTGGATTCTGGATTCTGCTTGAAAGCGTGGTGACTGGGGTCGAACAAATCTCAGAAGCCGTCCCGAAACAGTTTGAGCTCAAACAGAATTACCCAAATCCATTTAACCCCGGGACCACTATTCAATTTTCCTTACCGAAGAAATCAAAAGTAACGCTTAAAATATTTGATCTCTTAGGTCGTGAAGTAGCAACTTTGTTGAAGGAGGAGAAGGGGCCAGGCGAGTATAAATTGACTTTTGCGGCCAAGGACATGGCCAGTGGAGCGTATTTTTATCGATTGCAAGCCGGGGGATTGACGGCGTCGAGGAAAATGACATTGGTCAAATAGTCTACCGAAAATTCTAAATCGGAGGGAATGCCTAAGATAAGCCGGGGGCTCATCGGCTTTTCTTGTGTTTGAACAACAGGGGGGACTCCTGCATGAAACATTTCATGGCTTCCATTCCCTGAGTTGAATTCAGTTTGGTTTTCCAATAAATTTTAGCTTCCGGAGTCTTCCAACTGAAAATAAAATGTTAGCCGCTAAAATGAATCCTATTCTACGTCACATGGTCGCCGCTGTTTTGTTTTGTTCCGTAAACCCGGTTTTGTGTCCTGGTCTTTGTGCGCAAGATAGGGCCGTTTCTGGCATAAAAGAAGTCGAAGGAAATCAGAATCTCGGCACTTCTCCCCGCATGTTAACCAGCGGTACGGTAAACCTTAATTCAGCTCCGGTTCCAGTCATCAACGTGCCGGGCAAAACCATTACCAACAGTCGTATCTCGGTTGCTTCCGGGGAAGTTGTGCGTTTTGTGGGATCACAAAGTTACGATCCGGACGGCGATCCTTTGATTTTCACCTGGACTTTTGGAGATGGCGCAGTGTCTCATGAGCCGGATCCGACCCATACGTATGCGGCTTCAGGTACGTACGTGTTAACGTTGACCGTCGACGACGATATATGGCCTCAATATCCATCTAATCCGTTTGTGATTTCCATTCAAAGACCACCTACGACGGAGAGAGGAGGCATCATCGTCGCGGATCTGGATAACGACGGATTTCTCGATTATGCTGTCACGACAAAAGATGACCCCATAGAAAGCGAAACCACCCGGGCTACCATCGGGGTTTACGCGCATAGCGGTCAGCAGCTTTGGGTTAAAGACGTCGATCTACGCATTAATAAAGGGTTCTACGGTTTGCCGGGAAAGTTTGGTCCGGCTATCGCTGCCGCCGATGTGGATGGAGACAGCGAGACCGAACTGCTGCATCTGAGCACCGATGATCGTCTCGTCATTCGCAATGGGGCAAACGGTGAGATTGAACGAACCCTGAACTTACCACCGGTCCCGAGCGGCGCCGTATTTTGGGGACAGTTGCAAGTAGTCAATTTACTCGGAGCCGGAGATCGCGAGGTTATTTTACAAGCCGATGTGATCCCCCAAAGAAGTATCATAAGAAATAAGTTTCCATGGCTGACGGCGATGTCCTTAGAAACGGGCAAGGCTTTATGGTTGACAGATCAATACGATGGTTTGCGCCACGGCGGTTTTCGGGCGGCGGATCTGGACAATGACGGTCTGGATGAGGTCGGGGGCGCAGTGATGATCGATCATGACGGTTCCCGAATGAATGGTTGGAATTACCGAAGAGTTGTTTTACCGGGACATTTTGATGCTCTCTATTTTGCTGATGTGAAACCGGATGTACCGGGTATTGAAGTCATTTGGCTTGAAGAAGCAGAAAGGCACAATGATCATGTCGCGGTTTTTAACCCTGATCAGGTCTTCTTTTATGGAACCCGCGACGGCGACGAGCCCCAAAATGCGGCTGTTGGTAATTTTGATCCCACACGCCTGGGTTTAGAAATATTTTGCCGGAGTCGATTCAATTTTGATCAACGACCGTGGGTTCTCGACGCAAACGGAAGCGTCATCGCTGAATGGATAATGAATAATAAAAAGCCCGCGGGTTGGAGCATCGAAGGCATCGAGATGTTCGTCGTGATCGATTGGGAAGGTGGAGATCAGCATTTTGTCGCTGTTAAGGAACGACACACCGAAGGCGATTTCGCCATCATCGATGCCATGACCGGTGAGTTTAAGCGAATCTGGAACGAAACCGCTTCTCGAATCTATGTTGTCGATGTTTCCGGAGATTACCGGGAAGAGATTGTGGTCGTCAATAATCAAGCCAGTGAAATTCGGATTTATTGGAATGATGCCTTGAATGGAAACAACAAACCGCGTTATTGGCGGCAAAATCCATATAAACGGCAAAAACAAAATTATAATTATTACTCACCCTAATTCAGGTATTGTGGTGAAAAGGCGCCGATTCTTTTTCTTTCTGATACTTCTTGTGTCTCAGTTTTTCCCTCTTAGCGACGACTGTTTGCGCGCCGACAAATCAAAAACCGGGCTGACTGTCATTGTCACCGACCCAAACCTGGGAGCTCCGGCAATTGCTTCATTTCAACCCTTGTCCGGTCCGGTTGGAACAACGGTTACAATTTTAGGGAATAATTTTGACGGTATAACAGACGTCACCTTCAATAGTATGGTCTCTGCTAATTTTTCTATTCATTCTAACAATGAAATCACCGCGGTGGTCCCGCAAAACGCCAACAGCGGCCCCATCGTTATCACCGGCAATCTTGGTTCAACTGCCAGCGCTGATGATTTTATCCTGGTGCTGCCACCGATAATTCGTTCATTTACGCCCGCAAGCGGAGTCGTCGGAACGGAAGTGACGTTTACCGGCGAGAACTTCACCGAAATCAACGACGTCTTGTTCAACGGGATTTCAGCTACCCAGTTTACGGTTGATTCCCCGACGCATTTGCGCGCTAGGCTACCGCACACTGCATCGTCCGGCCCGGTCTCGATCGGCAATTCAGCAGGTTTAACAGTGAGTACGGATGATTTCATCGTCACGCTCCCACCGCCGACTATCGTTCTGCGCCCAAGCCACGATACGTTCGTACGGTCTAACCGGGCGACAAAAAATTATGGAAATTCCATGTACCTCACCGTAAGGAAAAGCGCTTCTGCGGTCTACGCTTCCTACCTGAAGTTCGAGGTGAGCGGCATAACCGCCCCGCCGCAGAACGTAACACTGCGGCTAAGTGTCACCGACTCCGGGCCGGAAGGTGGGTTTTTATACTTGGTTTCAAATAAGTTCGCGGGTTCGAATGAGGCGTGGACCGAACAAGGCCTCATGTGGAATAATGCGCCACCGATAACCGGACCAGCGATAGCGGTTATCTCTGCTGTTACCGCCGGTCAAACCGTTGAAATCGATTTGACCGGCGTGATTCAAGCACAGGGTACGTACAGTTTGACCGTTCAGAATAGCTCTTCCGATGCGGTGAAATATAGTTCGAAAGAAGGTGCGAATCCTCCAGAGCTGATCATT
This sequence comes from bacterium, assembly GCA_046756745.1. GTDB lineage: Bacteria > Zhuqueibacterota > Zhuqueibacteria > Oceanimicrobiales > Oceanimicrobiaceae > JBHHWX01. The sequence continues at coordinate 28,702 of JBHHWX010000006.1, forward strand.
GCCACTGGCCAGCCTCAGGCGCCAGTGCCTGTGATCGCTTCCTTTCATCCGTTATTGGGCCAAGCAGGCATCGAGATCACTATTTCCGGCAGCAATTTTAATGGAACGACTGCGGTGGCCATTGGCGGGGTTGACGTTTCCGTTTTTTCAATTGCCTCGGACACGCAGATTCGGGCGCTCGTGCCGCAACAAGCCGGCACAGGAAAAATCCGCGTTTCCACACCAGAAGGGACGGCAACCAGTATGAGTGCTTTCACTGTGATCGTAGCGCCGACAATTACCTCATTTTCTCCTGCTCGTGGTCCTGTAGGAACCTCGATAACGATTTTGGGAGATTCCTTCGAGCAGGTGTCGGACGTGGCCTTGAATGGAGTAACGGCTCCCGGTTTCGAGGTGATTTCGAAAACCGAGCTTCTAGCGGTCGTTCCGGCTGGCGCGAGGACAGGTAAGGTTAGTGTACAAAATAGCGCTGGGACAGCGACCAGCGTGGATGATTTTACCGTCACATTCATTCCTGCAGTACGTTCGTTTCGTCCGGACAGCGCCGCGGTGGCAACCGAAGTGACGCTTTCGGGATTGCATTTTACCGGCGCAACCGCAGTTGCTTTCAACGGCACAGCGGCGCCGGGTTTTCTTGTGGATTCGGATACGCAGTTGCGTGCCGTCGTTCCGGGTGGCGCGACCACAGGCGTCATCAGCGTCACCAATGCGGACGGCGTGGGTGTGAGCGGAAGCGATTTTGCGGTTATCGAGCCGCCTGTGGTGACCAGTCTGAATCCGGCGAGCGGTTCGGCGGGGTCGGACGTGACCTTGATTGGGAGTGGTTTTACCACTGTGCATCTGGTTTCGTTTAACGGCGTTGCGGCGAATTTTGTTAAGGACTCAGACGCACAGATGCGTGCAACAGTACCGGCCACCGCGGCCACCGGTCTGGTCACGGTGACAAATCTCGCCGGGAGCGCGAGCTCGAACAGTGAGTTTCAAGTGACCACAGTACCGGTTGTGAGCTCTTTCTCTCCCGCGGCAGGAGTCGTTGGAGATGAGGTCACACTAACAGGATTAAATTTCACCGGAACAGTGGAAGTTGCTTTCAACGGGACGCCGGCAGCGGCTTACACCCGTGATTCGGACACACAACTGCGTGCGACCGTTCCGAGTGGCGCGACCACAGGCGTCATCAGCGTCACTAATTCGGACGGCGCAGGTTCAAGCAGCGCTGATTTTACAGTCATCGTCCCGGCTGCGATCGTGTCGATGACCCCGAATAGCGGGCCTCCTGCAACCGTGGTGACAGTCACGGGTTCGGGATTTGATACGGTCTCAGAAGTGTTTTTCAATGGGACGCCGGCAGCGAGCTTTACGGTCGAGAATGCGACCCGGCTGCGGGCAGAGGTTCCGGTTGGGGCTTTGAGCGGCCCTGTGAGTGTGACGAATCCGGCTGGGACAAGCACGAGCGCAACGGACTTCACGGTGACGTCTGCGCCGAGCGCGATGACATTCACTCCGGCGGAGGATACGTATGTGCGTTCCAACCGGCCGGGCCGGAATTACGGGAATGGAATCGAGCTTTATATTCGGCAGACATCCGCATCCTATATCGGCTACTTGAAATTTGTGGTGTCTGGGATTTCGGGAGTTGTTCAGAGCGCCAAGATACGCTTAAAGGTGACGAGCAGCAGCGACATCGGCGGCGGCATCTATTTGGTTTCCAATGATTATAGCGATGGCAGCGGAGCGTGGGCTGAAAACGGCTTGATTTGGGATAATGCCCCGGGTGTGACCGGTCCTGTTTTGAGCAGTTTGGGAAGGGTTAAAAGCGGCGAGGTTGTCGAGTTTGACGTGACGTCTGCTCTTGGCGGGAACGGGACCTTCAGTTTTGCGATCAAGAACAGCTCTTCGGATGCGGCCAGATACAGCACTAAAGAAGGCAGCTCTCCTCCCGAGCTGCGAATCGACATACTGACTACTCCGGTTCCGGTGATAACGGGTTTCACACCGGACAGCGCCGCGGTGGCAACCGAAGTGACGCTTTCGGGATTGCATTTTACCGGCGCAACCGCAGTTGCTTTCAACGGCACAGCGGCGCCGGGTTTTCTTGTGGATTCGGATACGCAGTTGCGTGCCGTCGTTCCGGGTGGCGCGACCACAGGCGTCATCAGCGTCACCAATGCGGACGGCGTGGGTGTGAGCGGAAGCGATTTTGCGGTTATTGTCCCGGGCGGTCCGACATTGTCATTGACGCCAATTTCAGACGCCTTTGTGCGCTCTTCGCTTCCGGATAAAAATTACTTCGATAACCCGGAATTGCGCCTTCGAAAGAGCCGTTCGGCCTACCAGTGGTCATACTTAAAATTTGATATAAGCGGCTTGACCGGGACGGTGCAAAGTGCAACGCTCAAATTCTATGTTACGGATGGCGGCAGCAATGGCGGGGGCGTTTATTCGGTTTCAAATACCTACGCCGGGACAGCGGATGCCTGGGATGAGGCGAATCTGACCTGGAATAACGCGCCCGATATCAGCGGTCCCGCCCTGAGCTCTTTGGGACCGGTGACTGCATTCACAACAGTGGAATTGGATGTGACAACGGCGATATCCTCAAATGGCATTGTCAGCTTCGCTCTCAAAAACGGGTCGTTAGATGTTGTTAAATATGCCTCCAAAGAAAGCTCGAATCCTCCTAAGTTAGTCATTAAAACGTCAACCGCCTCTCCGAGTTTAGCCAAAGGCGCAGAGAGCGCAGCCGGTTTGTCTTCTGCAGAGGAAGAGGCCATACCTCTCGAATACGTATTAGGTCAAAACTACCCCAACCCATTCAACCCGAGTACGTCGATCTCCTTTGCGATTCCCCGCTCCGGAACGGTCAAACTCATGATTTATAATCTGCGGGGACGTTTGATTAGCACAATTGTATCCGGCCGGGTTGCTGCCGGCCGCTACAAGGTGGAATGGGATGGGACAGATTCAAACGGCGCCAACGTGGCGAGCGGATTGTACGTGTACCGTTTGCAGGCCTGGGGTGCTTCGGACGGCTCCGGAAAGTCTTTTGTCGCGACCAAGAAGCTGGTTTTGACAAAGTAGAGCAAACGCCCCGTAATTTTTATTTTCTCATCTAAAATGCTCAAGCACCCGTCCTCGGGTGCGTTTGACGCTTTGTAAAAACAATAGATTACGACGCCCCGGGGACGGGGCTTAAAGCTTATTTCTGAGTTTTCGGTCAGACACAAAGTAGGGCAAACGTCTCGTTTACCAGATCATTTTTTCGTTTCTTTTTGTTCCGCAATTTCAAACAAGCGAAAACCCTCGTATAGGTTGCCAAAGCTGTCTTTTGCGAAAACGTGCAAAGAATGCGTTCCCGTGCTTAGATTCTCAGGTAAAGGCGCCGTCCAAATATGACTGACCGGGGCGACGTCTTGAATCCAACCAGGGATGAAATCCCTGTATTGGGCTAAATAGTCAACCATAAACGGGTCTTTCATAATGGTACGCTGCATCATCACCGGCGCTCCATGATCGAGCATGTATTCAACCGTGGATTGTCTATTCCCGTTGAACACATTCACCACGATTTGTTGGGTCGCCAAACTGTCCCGGGATAAAATTCCTGCAGGGCGGGAGATGCGCATTTGGTTTTTCTTATCTCCAGCAACAGGATAAAATCGCTGCTGAAACCGGGCCCCGTCAAATGAAAACACAAAATAGCCGTTTGGGCTGCCGTCCAGGCAAAGGCTTTCCGGGATGCCTCGGGAGTCTGGCGGGCCGCTCCACCAAGCGCCGCAGCCAGCGCCGGCGATGATGCTCGGGAACGGCGCTTTCCCCAGCCAGCCCATCTCTGTTGTAAAAGTCACATGTTCGATGAGGTGGTAGTGACCTGCCAGCGCCAACAAATGTGTTCTGTCCTTCAGAATTTCGAATAATTCTTGCCTATTTGCAATGCTGTGGGGCGGATCACTATTTGTTTCCGAGGCGATGGGAATGTGCATGGTGAGTACGATGAGAACGTCCTCAGGAACGAAAGCGAGATCATTGTTCAGCCAAGTTAACTGTTTCTCTGTGAGGAAACCTCGATAACTGCCTTTTTTATTGTTTGCCGTATCCCATCCGTTATATTCGACGTCGTCGAAAACGATGAAATGCACCTTACCATATTCGAACGAAAAGGTCCCCGGACCAAAATTCCGTTTGAAGGTTTCGGTTGCAAAACGATCGTGTGCTCCCCGATAATTCATATCGTGATTGCCAGGCACGTTATACGCGGGAATCCCTAACTGAGCCACTGCTCGGTTTAACGGCGCATAGACGGCGAGATCGTCGTAAGCCACGTCTCCCAATGCGAGATAGAATTCCGCTTTCTGGCTTTTCATGTCCGTAACCACATCGTCCCGATAATAATTAACCTCTTGCCGGTTCCGTGGCTGCGGATCGCCGGTGATGATGGCATTGAAGCGATATTTTCTTGCCGTTTTGATCAACGGGAAATCGACAGATTCGGGAAGCGTGCCGGTCGGGGCGATTCCTGCATACTGCAATCCTGCCGGCGAACCCTGCGGTTGATGGATATAATAGAATTGCGGAACATTGTTTTCGTTTAAGGGGACGTTATAGTGGGGCGGTTTTGTGATGAAGAGGATTGTGTTCTCTTCGATAGGCAAAACATAGCGTCCATCGGCGTCGGTCCTCACGACTTCACGCTGGTTGGAAACGGAAATGTCTTTGATCCCGGGCTCGCCGTGATCCCGGATTCCGTTACGATTGACGTCGTGGAAAACCACGCCCGTGGCGTTTTCTTGGCCAGACAAAAATGGCGTTATGAGAAAAACCAAAGAGAAGACGACAACGTATCTGGCCAGCGGCATCGATTTGAATAATTTGATGATTTTACGAAAATTGAAATGATGAAGGCTATAATACACTTTTTTCTCCAAACTTTAAGAATTCTCGAAGCGCCTCAGGAGGATTGTCGCTGATGTGGCTTTCAATGACTTTTTCTTCTGAACCTTCATGAAAATGCTTGGAAAAGGTTTTGACTTTTTCCCGATTTAAATGAGGCGCATTGTCATGACGATAAATTGTCCCATCTTTATATTTCTGTTCAAATTCTTCAGCGGACGCAATTCCATATTTTGATTGAATACTGACTATTTCAGTCTTCAATTCTCGTAATGTCTTTTCCAAAAAAGTTTGCAAACTTTTATGAAGTATTTCGTCACTTGAGAGATTTAGTTTTGATGCAATTGCTTTGACTGTGTTGCTCTCCGCTTGCATAATATTTCTCCATAAGTTCACAATAAAACCTAATTAGTGTCTGAA
>JBHHWX010000007.1:0-31645 GCA_046756745.1 bacterium
AACAATTGATTACGACGCCCCGAGGACGGGGCTTAGAGCTTATTTCTGAGTTTTTCGGTCAATCATCTCATTTAGCAAAACTTCTAGGATTCCTTTGCAAAAAGTCAATTATGCTTTTGGCATATATATTGTATGGAATTTCCTCATAATCGGCTGAAAAAAGTAAAAAATCTATTGACAATGACTCTTGGACATGATAAGTTCAAGTAATTTTCTTATGAGCGTGAATTGACGATGTTAAGGGAGATCGTATGAATAGAAAAATCATTTCTACACCCAAAGCGCCGGGCGCCATCGGACCGTACTCTCAAGCTGTTCATGCCGGCTCGTTTCTCTTTATATCCGGTCAAATTTCTATCAATCCCGCAACGGCAGAATTAGAGTTAGGCGATATTCAGACTCAAACAAAACGCGTTATGAATAATATTCAAGCGATAGTCGAAGAGGCCGGGGGATCCATGAACAACGTGGTGAAAACAACTATCTTTTTAAAGAACCTTTCGGATTTTAATATCGTTAATGAAGTGTATGCGGGTTATTTTGAAACCGAACCCCCGGCTCGTGCAACAGTGGAAGTTTCGGGATTACCCAAAGGTGTTGGAGTAGAAATAGAAGCGGTTGTGTTCTTAGAGAAATAATTATTTTCTTTTTTGAGGATTATTTTTGCTTAATTTTTAGTTGATTTAATTGTATTTCTAAACCTGGTTTTGTATATTTGATGTTCTTTGACTAAACTTTAAGCGACTATTTTGAATTATGACATTTGTTATCCGCATATTCGGAAAAAAGATCTATTCTTTTTTTTACCACATCGGCTGCTTTGGCGATATGCTCTGGCAGACGATAAAAGCTTTAAAAGATGTGGGAACATATGCGAGCCTGATTGGCGGACAGATGATGCGAATCGGCATTCAATCCATCCCGATCGTAATCTATATTGCCTGTTTTGCCGGTATGGTGACGGCAATACAAAGTTCGGAGAATTTTGATCAGTTTGCGCCGCCATACTTAATCGGGTTTGTTGTCGAAAAAGGAGTGTTGCGCGAACTCTCAGCCGTTCTGACATCTTTAGTTTTGGCCGGACGAGTCGGCGCTTCCATAGCCGCAGAGATCGGCACCATGCGTGTGACCGAGCAAATCGATGCTCTGGAAACATTGGCGTTTAACCCAATTTCTTATCTTGTTGTGCCGCGCGTGATCGCCGGCACCGTCATGTTTCCGGTTTTAACAATATTTGCGGCTCTTATTGGCGTGACCGGAGGGTGGCTGACGTCTCTGGTGGTCATGGACGTCTCGACGTTTGAGTTTTTTAAGGGTGCGCGCGCCTATTTCGATAATAAAGACGTCATTTTGCCGATGGTGAAATCAGTTTTGTTTGGCGCGTCCATCACCCTGATAGCATGTTATCAGGGATTTAATTCACAAGGCGGGGCCGAAGGCGTAGGAAATTCGGCGACAAAAGCGGCTGTGGTTTCATGCTTGATGGTGTTATTTTTGGATTTTCTCATTGCGGCATTGATTTTATTTAAATATTGACGACGTGATATATAGTGATAATAATTAAAGAGTTGTATAAAAATTTCGAAGACAATGAAGTCCTCAGAGGTGTGAACCTCACCATTGGGAAAGGACATACCACCGTGATTATCGGCAGCAGCGGGTCCGGCAAAAGCGTGTTATTAAAACATATCATGGGATTGATGAAGCCGGATTCGGGTTGTGTCTTTCTGAACGGGACTTGTGTCACGGACCTGACGTACGAACAACTGAAGTCTGTTCGTAAACAAATGGCCATGGTTTTTCAGGGGGCCGCGCTTTTTGACTCCATGACCATTGCGGAGAATGTCGGAATCGGTCTGTACAAGCACTTGAATATGAAGAAAAGAGAGGCCTCGAAACGGGTCACGGAGTGCTTAGAGCGTGTGGGACTGCACGGCATCGAGAATCTTTCGCCGGCCGAGCTCAGCGGAGGCATGAAAAAACGTGTGGCGATTGCCCGCGCCATCGCCATGGAGCCGCAGATTCTGCTCTATGATGAGCCGACCACAGGTTTAGACCCTATCCGGGCAAATTCAATTAACGATCTCATCGAAGATTTGCAAAATGAGCTGGACGTCACTTCAATCGTCGTGACCCATGACATGAACAGTGTAGAGCGGGTGGCTGATTTTGTCGCTTTTCTGCATTACGGTAAAATTCACTTTGAGGGTACCGTGGAGGAACTTCAAGCGTCAAATGACGTTATTTTAAGAAACTTTGTTGAAGGAATTGACCATATTGAACATGTTGCAGCCTAATTATAAGGATGTAAGCTTATGAGAAAAATCAGCGCAGAAATCTTCTCGGGCGTGGCGATTTTTCTGGCATTCGTCATTTTTATTTTCGGATTTTTGTTTTTAAAAAACACAGCATTTAAAGGCAACCGCAATAGTCTGTTTGTCACATTCAAAGACGTCACAGGATTGGAACCGAACGACGTCGTCAATGTCGCCGGGCTTAAAGTGGGTCAAGTCGAAGACTTTCAACTCAAAGATTTGACTGTCACTGTAGAAATCAGAGTTGATGAAGACATTGCGCTGCCGAAAGATTCCCGGGTTCAAATTAAAAGTCTCGGCATGGTTGGGGAAAAATTTATAGAAATCATTCCAGGAGAGTCCACGGAAATTTTGCAAGATGGCGCTTTTCTCGAAGGCAGCAATTCCGGGGATTTTTCCGACTTAACCGGTTCTGTGGACGGCCTCATCGAACAAACTGAGCAGCTTTTTGACCAACTAAGAAATATTATCACAACTGTTTTTGACCAAACCACTCAGAAAGATCTGAAGGAGAGTCTGTCAAACTTAAATAAAATTTCGACGATATTGGCAAAGAACTCGGATCGTATGGAACAAGCGCTTGCTAACATAGAGAACCTTTCGAGTAATCTCAATGAAATAATTATCGAACGTCGCAACAAAGTTGAAACCTCAATCGATAACGTTTACAATGCATCGAATCGTTTTGATACTCTGGCAACGAAGATGGAAAACTCTCTGACAAGCATGGAAACGCTGCTTTCAAAGATCGAAAACCAGGAAGGCGCAGTGGGAAAAGTCATCCTCAACAATGAACTTTACGACGACCTGCGAGGTTTGACCGGTGAGCTGCAAGGGCTGGTACAAGACTTGAAGAAACGCCCACAAAAATATTTGAACTTGGGTTTTATTAAAATTTTTTAGATAAAGAGGATACAAGACATAAGGGAATAAGGACATGAGGATTTAAGGACATAGGATTGTCGCACTTATTGATTTCTACTTCCTCATTTCCTTATTCCCCTAACATCCTGATGCTTCCTCTCGACATTAAGAAGAAATCTGAGAACATCCTCGTCATTGCTTGGGATGATGGACACGAAAGTCTCTATAATTTGCACGGACTGAGAGAGAAATGTCCTTGTGCGTCTTGTAGAGAGGCGCGACGAAGTGAAAACGAGAAGCTATCTTCTCTTAAAGGTGCACCACAGGGGCTTCACTTACAACAAGCTGAAATTGTCGGGCGTTATGCCCTGCAGTTTTATTGGAGCGACGGTCACCATGAAGGAATTTATACTTTTGATTCGCTGCGGAAGTTGTGCCAGTGCGATAAATGTATATCAAAAGAATAAAAAAATAAATTTTAACTCGCTGTAATTTTAAGGGATTTAAGGGCAACCTAAATAAGCGGAAACGGACTCTCTAGTGAATTCTGACGCACATACGGCCGGGCCTCATTCGATTCTTCTTACGATAATGGAACTGATGACGATGCCTTCATGTGTTAAATCATGAAGGGTTTAGGTTGCCCTATTTATAACGAAGTTTGCTCACAAAGATTACCCCCAAACCTGCTGTTTTGCGAGTTTATCCATTTTCCATGCAACTTAGAAAAAACAGTTCCCGTATTACAGAATCCATATAAGTGATCATCTTTCTTGAAGACCGATGATAGCCGTTGAAACATTACAATTGACTAAAATATTTGGGCGTAAAAAAATAACGGCCCTCAGCGAAGTGAGCATTGCCGTCGAGAGTGGAATCATCTTTGGACTTCTCGGCCCCAACGGCGCCGGCAAAACAACATTAATCAAAATTCTACTTGGGATTCTCTTTCCCACCAACGGCTCGGCGCGTATTATGGGCCATCCATTACATAACATCAAGGTAAAAGAGAAAATTGGCTACTTGCCAGAGAATCACAAATATCCGGATTTCCTCAAAGGTGGAGAAGTTTTAGATTATTTTGCCATGCTCTCCGGTGTCGGAAAGATGCGCAGACGGAGGAATAAAAAAGAGCTTCTCAAGCTCGTGGATATGGAAAAGTGGCAGCACACAAAATTAAAAAAATACTCAAAAGGAATGCTTCAACGTTTAGCCCTCGCACAAGCGATGATCAACGACCCGGAGATTTTATTTTTAGACGAACCGACCGACGGCGTCGACCCCATCGGGAGAAAGCGAATTCGTGACATTTTATGGCGTTTGCGGGAAGAGGGGAAAACGATTTTTATCAACTCTCACATGTTGTCTGAAGTAGAAAGAGTCTGTGATGAAGTTGCGATTTTAAACAAAGGAGAGCTTTTACGCGTCGGTACGGTGCACGAGCTCACGACTCCTTCCAAAACTTATCGGTTTGAAACTTCCCAGATCGCCAACAATATTCTTGACGATCTTGGGAAACACACATTAAAATTAGACCCCCGGAACGGTTTTTTTCAGGTAACTGTCGCGGACCAGCATTCATTGAATGCTATTATTGACCACCTGAGGGTGCATGAAATCGATATAAAATCCATCTTACCCCATAAACAGAGTTTAGAAGAAAGCTTTATGGAAATCCTAACCAGAGATATCGAAGCTTAATGAAGCCGTTACGGAAAATCCTTTCTATCGTCGGTTTGACATTTCGAGAATCATTTGCAAGAAAAACTTTTATTGCTTTTTTTTTCCTTTCGACTCTATCACACTTTATTTTCATTTTTGTCATTGATGTCGATGCTGCGAGGGGTGCTTTTTTTATGGCGAATTTAATCGGTAAAGATCTCGAGAAAATAATTATTGAAGTAGGGGCAATTGCTTCAGGAGTGGCGTTTTCTGCGGGTATTTTTTTATCCATTTTCGCCACAGCCAACTTAGTCCCAAGATTTCTCGAAAAAGGCGCAATCGAGCTTATCCTTTCAAAGCCGTTATCCCGACCGCTCATATTCATCAGTCGCTTTCTTGGCGCTCAGTCCATCGTCGCTTTTAATGTCACGTATTTAATCGCCGGCACCTGGCTTGTCCTTTCCATTAAAACCGGGATTTGGTACTGGCCCTTTCTCTATTCTGTCCCTATGGTCATGATCGCTTTTGCGATTATTTATGCATTGATGGCATTTGTAGGCGTCACCACGCGCAGTACGGGGGTAACGATTATGGTTGCTTATCTGGTTTTATTTTTCAGTCCGTTTTTGGTACAAAAAGACCGCATCTATGCCCTTTTATCTAACAAGAGTTATGACTACATTTTAGAAGGGCTGTACCATGTGATGCCGAAAATTCATGAGCTGAGCTTAATCAATCACAGCTTGGTTAAAAATCTGCCTGTTGAAGACTGGTCGGCGCTTTGGACTTCAAGCCTCGCGGGAATGTTCGTATTATTCTTCGCTGTTATCATTTTTTCGAAAAAGAACTTTTAAAACGGAGGTTGTTATGAAAACAAAAGCCTTACCTTTGTTGTTCTCACTGTTTGTACTCGCTATCGCATGCACCAATGCAGAGTCGCCAAGAGAAGTTTCTGCCACTGCTGTGGCAAGTAAAAACCACCTCTCCTTGATCCCGATGGAGTCGAACTTTGTTTTGTACGCGAATTTTGAATCGATGCGCCAAACTCCTTTTGGACGAGAATTCAGTTCGGTGTTGGAGGAAAGAGCTGATGTCGACTGGGATGATGACGATTACCTGGATTTCCTCGAAGCCACTGGCTTTGATGCAAAGGAAGATATCTACGAAATATGGGTGAGTAGCACTGGTAAGAAAGAACGCTCTGACTACGACAATTTTAGCGGAGCAATCATACGCGGTCGTTTCGATCGTAAAAAAATTAACGAGTATGTGCGAAGTGAACGACGGTACCGCATGAAGAAAGAATCGTACGCGGGTTATACCGTTTATCAATTGGACAGAGATCACAATGAGGAATTTGTTTATACTTTTTTGAATGCTGAAACCGTTGTTTTAGGCAACGGAGATTGGTTGAGGTCCGTACTCGATTTGTCAAACAATAAAGGCAGCAATATTTTTAACAATCCAATCCTTTCGGATCATATCCGGAACATCCCGCACAAGGAGCATATTTGGGGTGTTTTGAATGTTGACGAGTTCAAGGATAGATGGACAAAAGAAATCAGAAGTCACAGCTCCGGTTTTAAAGGCAGCGAGTCTTTGGAAAACATGAAGACCTTTATCTTTTACAGCTATCTCGACCGGAAAGCTGACGTGAACTTATTGGGAATCTTTGGAAGAGACCAGGAGGCTGAGTTGTTTGCCGATATGTTAAACGGATTCAAAGCGATGGCGAAATTGATGGTTTCCGACGATCGCGAGGCGATCGATATGTTGAACGAGATTCGGGTAAAAAGTAACGGAAACACCATAAAAGTGTCCGGTAGTCTCGATCAAGATTTTCTTGATAAGATAGAAGAACGCAGCAGAAATTTTTCGGGTCGTGAATTCAAGCTCTAACCTGAATTACTTCTTTACAAGTTTTTTTGAATGGCGTTATCCACATCAACTACCGTATAACGAATGAGGTAAGGATCTGTGTGGTAGAGATTCCCCCAAAACGGATCTTCTAAGATCACACCTTTTCGATTGAGCAGCCATATTGTTGGCGTTCCATATTTTTGCATCTCGTGGTTGCTTCTGAATTTTCCTTGCCAGCTATGAACCGGTCCATAGCCTGGGCCAGCTTTTAAATCCTTGCGTCTGTTAAAGAGCAAACGATTCCCAAAATCGTAATACGTATCCACCGGGATGAATTCGTTTTGAACGACGCTCTCTGTACTTTCAACGAACGCTTTTGCATTTTCTTTAAATCGAGGCGAAACGTCCGGCTCATCTAAAAAAACGCGTCTGTCAAAGCCATAAAAATGGCTGGCATAAACAGGCGGGCAAGCGACCGGTATAATTTGTACCTCTGTGTCGTCATATTTTTGGAAGATGTATCGCATCACATGAAAATCTTCAAACGAATCCCTACACCAAATCCCACCGATACGATTTTTTTTGTACGCTCCTCCCCCGTAAATATAAAGCACATTAACACGCGCCTCAGCATGATGGCAAATTTCCATAAGTTTGAGTTTGTTAAGCTCTTTGTCCGAGATAAATATATCCGGGGAGATTTGGTCGCCAACTGCGTAGCTGACATGACCGTCGTCTTCACCACGAGAGGAACCGCCTAAATGTGCGGGTGTTCCGGTGAGCATGAGAGCGCCCCCGAAACTCAAACTTGATTTTAGGAAATGACGCCTGTTCAATATTTTCTGACAGCCTCTTTTTTCATGAAGGGCTCTTCAAACTCGTCGAGTTTGATACCGAATACACCATAAAAGTGGTTTTCGAACTCGGCGACCGACATTTCGGGAGAAACTCGTGTCAAAAATTCGCCTATCTTTTTCGCTCCAAATTGACGGTCGAGTTGATACATAAAGATGTATGATGAGACATTGCTTATGTGTGAGAAATCCACATCATGGTTCCTCTCGAATAACACAGTGATAGAGATATAACCTTGTTTTTGGATTTCCTTTAAGCATTGCTGATAATAGGCTTCTGAGGTAGAAGGACTTTGAAAATAGGTACCATAGATTCGTGACAACGGCTCCAGCATGGCTGCCGGCGCCTGACTCAAAAAATTAAATATGGCCTGCGCGCCTTTTTCTAAATCGATGGGTTGCGGGGATATGATCCCGCCTCTGAGATCTTCAAATGGGAAAACCACGCTTTTATGGATGCTTAAATCGTATCGAAACGGGATTTTCTCCGAGGGTTCGATTTCAAACAACTCGATAATTTCATTAAAATGCGCATCCTGTACCTGTAAAATGATCTCCTGTGGGGGTTGGTCCCATCGATAGTAGTAGATATAGTGTTCCGTTTCTTTTCGCTGCCACTGACTTTCCCATTCGATAAGAGTTTTTAATTGATTTCTGAAACTTTGATCTTCGTCGAATTTGATTAAAACCAACGGCTGCAATTGCATTCTCAGATCCATGGTCGCGAATTTCAAATAATCACGCCAGGTGTTTAGGGAATGGGTCTGCATCAAGGTCGAGTCGGCCTGACGCACGGCATTTCGAATCGATCGCGCCATTTCCTGTTCGTTTATTTTCGAAGAGTCGGTAGGCTGTGACGGAGATGCGCTCAATAAAGGGATAAGGAACAGCACGGCCATGAACATAAAAGGAGACTTCTTGTCAAAACGCATCTGAAAAATTATTTATTTGCGTGATAAATTCTATAGAATGAATATACGATAACAATCGCCTAAAGTCAATATTTTAACTTAGCTTAACGCAAAATGTTGCCGAAAATTGTGAAAAACAGCAGATTGTTTGGTATATTGTGTGATATTGTGTATTGATTTGAAACCAAAAAATACGTATTATTGAAAAATCATCAGAGAGGATTTGGATGTCACAGTTAATGGTTAGTGTGTCCGGAGTGCGAGGGGTTATTGGAGAAGGTTTGAGTCCGGATGTGATCCTGAATTTTTCACAGGCTTTTGGGACGTATCTCAACAAGGGAACCGTCGTGCTCGGGAGGGATTCACGAGTATCGGGCGATATGCTCAAAAACGTCGCGATCTCCGGACTGATGTCCGTTGGGTGTTCTGTCATCGATATTGGCGTGTGCCCAACGCCTACCACACAATTGGCGGTCGAGAGTCAACATGCCGACGGCGGGATGATGATTACGGCCAGTCACAACCCGATCATGTGGAACGGGCTCAAACTCATCGGAAGCGACGGCCTCTTTTTGGACGAGGAACAAGGGGAGAAAGTCGTTGCGCTTTCCAAGAGTCAAGACCTGCGTTTGGTACCCTGGGACAAATTAGGGCAGGTGTCATCTTATTTCAATGCTATCGACAAACATATTCAAACGATTCTGTCGCTTGAATACATTGATGTGGATGCTATCAAAAAACGAAATTTCAAAGTCGTCCTCGACTGTGTTTGTGGCGCCGGCTCCAATCTCGTTCCGGCTCTTTTGCAGCAATTAGGATGTCAAACCGTTGAAATGTATTGTGAGCCAACCGGACGATTTCCGAGAAATCCGGAGCCTCTGCCGGAAAACTTGTTTGAGCTCTGTGAAAAAGTGCAAGCAGAGGGCGCGGACCTAGGAGTCGCCGTCGATCCGGATTCGGATCGCTTGGCGCTGGTATCAGAAAAAGGAGAGCCTCTCGGAGAGGAGAAAACACTAGCCATCGCCGTTCAGCATGTACTCGCCAAGAAACCAGGCGCTGTAGTGATTAACGCTTCGACGTCTCTGGTGACAGAAGATGTCGCTAAAGAGTCGGGGGCAGAGGTTACCCGCACCAAAGTTGGGGAAATCCATGTCGCGAAAAAAATGCGCGAGATTGGCGCCGTCATCGGCGGCGAAGGCAACGGCGGCGTCATTTTGCCGGCTGTTCATCTCGGCCGCGACGCGCCAATTGGCATCGCCCTGGTGCTGCAACGTCTTTTGGATTTCGATGGGCCGATCAGTGCGCTGAATGAGAGTTTACCGAGTTATGTTATTTCAAAAAACAAGATCCCTTTAGGTGAATTGGAACCCGAAACTGCGCTCAAAAAAATCCGGGAAAACTACGCAAACGAGAAGTTGGACTTTACCGATGGCGTCAAAATTGTCCGCACGAGCTCGTGGATTCATATCCGGCCTTCCAATACCGAGCCCATCATGCGGGTGATTGCAGAAGCGCCAACGAAAGAGGAGTCGGAGCGGCTGTGCCGTGAGGTGATGGAGAAAATATCCTATTAACAATAATTGGAAAAAATACATAGACAACTACAAAAGGAAACACAAATGAGTGTTTACAGCAAAATCAATTCAATGCTTGGTTTTGAGTTTCAAAATTATCTTATTGCGCATCCCCACATTGCCGATAAAATTTCTCCTAACACACTCGTTGTTTTCCAGATCGATGGTGATGACAAATTTAACAAATGGAGTATTGAAACCTCACTAAAAAACAAAGAGAAAGATCAACCGATGGTCAAGATTTCCTTAAAGAAATGGCGAGAAGAATCGCTTTTGGAAGATTTAGAAATTTCTAAGCAGCCTGAATTTTAGATCACGAATCGATAATGATAATCTGTCGCGTTGTCGGAGATGTGGTTTCGACGGTCAAAAATCCAAATTTTGAAGGCCATAAGCTTCTGCTTGTCCAGCCGGTCGAGTTGGACGGTGACACTCCAACGGACACGTCTATGATTGCGCTGGACAAGGTCGATGCCGGGAAAGATGACCTGGTTTTGATCAACAAGGAAGGCAGCTCCGCCCGGCTGTTACTCGAAAACGAGGACATTCCCGTGCAGGCGGTGATTGTCGCTGTGATAGATAATATCGATGTGGCTATAAATGAATGAGGTGAAAATAACTTATGAAACCGAATGATTCTGTCTACAAAATGGATAAAACTGCGTTCTCAGTAAGCTCACTTCTGGATGAGTCAGATGAAAAGCAGTACTGGATTTCAAAAACTCATCATGAGCGCCTACAAGCTCTGGAATTAATGCGGCAATCAATATATGGCTATGATCCATCTTCCACAAGACTTCAAAGATTTTTTGAAGTTGCTGAACTCATACAAAGTTGAATACTTACTCGTTGGTGGATATGCGGTTGGGTATTATGGGTACCCACGTGCAACAGGTGACATGGATATCTGGATTGCCATTCATCCAGGTAATGCAGAGAAGTTGGTGGCCGTTCTCAGAGACTTTGGATTTGATATACCGGAACTCGCTAATAACCTCTTCATGCAAGAAAATAAGGTCATCCGAATGGGTATGCCTCCGTTAAGAGTCGAAATCTTAACTACGATTTCGGGAGTGAATTTTGAGGATTGTTACGCAGAACGAAAAACCGACCTCATTGATGGCGAGAAAGTCAATTTCATTAGTCTGCCAGATTTAAAACGAAACAAAAAAGCCAGCGGTAGACACAAAGACTTGAACGATTTGGAAAATCTACCATAAATTGTATCGTTGTATAGTAAATTTAGGAATTTAGGAGTGCGTTATGAAAAGTCAATTGTCTAATATAGAGATGCGCCCGCTTTCTGACTTCGGTGCTAACATTGAACTCTTTGTGGAACAAGTCAGGAAAAGCAAGAAACCCTTGATGCTTACTGATAATGGACAAACAAAAGCGGTTCTTTTGGACATTGAGGATTATGAAACCTTCGTTGAGGAGTTAGAGTTTCTAAAAGATATTCAAATAGCTGAGCAGCAGCTACGCGATGGCCAATACGTGAGCGATGAAGAAGCGAAAAAGCGTCTGTTAGGAAACGAATGAAAATCGTCTGGACTGAAAATGCAATCAGACGCATCGAAGATATAGCATCGCATATTTCTGAAAACAGTCCAAGGGCGAGTCAAAAGTGGAAAGGTTTAATTTATCAAAAAACACGTCGTCTTCGAACTCATCCGAAGATGGGAAGGAGAGTTCCTGAAACGGACCGTGATGAAATTCGAGAAATCTTTCACGGAAATTATCGGATTGTATATCGTATTGAAAGCAATCATATTTCAATATTAACCGTTCGTCACGGAAAGCAATTATTGCCTCGCTCTGAAATATCTGAGAAATAGAACCTAAACGAGAAAAGTGCCATGAAAGTTGATGAGCTCATCGACAAAGTGGTCGATGAAATGGTTTGCCAGCAACCGCAAGATATTCGAAGTCTCAGAACCCCTGACTGCAATTGGTGCTGGGTGTGTCCAAACTGCCGCAGTCAAGTCGTTGAAGAAATTATTGAAAACGGCGCCAATCGAGTGGGGGCGGGTCCCAACTTGGGTCCTATCCACAAAAACCTCGGCCATCTTATCGATCACACGTTATTGAAGCCTGAGGCCACCGAAGAGCAAGTAGTCAAACTTTGTGAGGAAGCTGTGGAGCATGAATTCGCATCGGTGTGTATAAACCCCTCATGGGTAAGACTGTCCCGGGACATTGTTCGCGGTTCAAAAGTTTTGGTGTGTACGGTCGCGGGCTTTCCCTTAGGCGCCGGCACCATAGACGCGAAAGCCTTCGAAGCGCAAAAAGCCGTTGAGGATGGCGCTGACGAAATCGACATGGTTATCAACATCGGCAGGTTGAAATCCGGTGAAGATAAATATGTCGAGCGCGACATCGCCGCGGTTATCGAGGCTTCGGGTCCGAAAGCCGAAGTCAAGGTGATCATTGAAACCTGTTATCTGACGGACGAGGAAAAAATTAAAGCGTGCTTAATTGCGAAAGAGGCTGGCGCGGATTTTGTCAAAACTTCTACCGGATTTGGCAGTAAAGGCGCCACCTTAGGCGACGTCGCGCTGATGCGTAAAGTCGTCGGAAGCGGAATCGGCGTTAAAGCGGCGGGCGGAATCCGGGACTATGAAGCTGCGGCGCAAATGGTCGAGGCCGGCGCCAGCCGCATTGGTGCATCAGCAAGCGTAGCGATCATCGGCAAATGAATCCAATCGATATCATAACCAAAAAACGCGACGGCGGATCGCTCTCGCACAACGAATTAGACTACCTTGTCAACGGTTATGTCAGGGAGGACATCCCGGATTACCAACTCTCCGCGTTTCTGATGTCGGTTTATTTTAGAGGGATGGTGCCGGAGGAAATCGCCTCATTCACCCAAATCATGCGCGATTCCGGAACTGTTCTGGATTTGGCAGATATTTCCGGGTTTAAAGTTGACAAACACAGCACCGGCGGTGTGGGAGACAAAGTCTCGCTGATATTGGCGCCTTTAGCCGCGTCAGCCGGTCTTGTGGTGCCGATGATGTCCGGACGTGCCCTGGCCCACACAGGAGGCACTTTAGACAAGCTTGAAGCCATCCCCGGTTTTCGGACCAACCTGAGTATCCCGGAATTCATGGCGCAATTAGAAAAAATCGGCGTCGCTTTAATCGGCCAAACCGGAGATCTATGCCCGGCAGACAAAAAAATTTATGCCCTGCGCGACGCCACAGCCACGGTCAACGCCATACCGCTCATTACCGCGAGTATTTTAAGCAAAAAAATGGCGGAGGGAGTGGATGCGTTGGTTTTAGACGTGAAGGCAGGCTCAGGAGCGATTTTTGAAGATAAAGAAAACGCCTGGGATTTGGCCTGGATGCTGGTAAAAACAGCAGAACATTTTAATTTAAAAACTACAGCGATTCTCACATCTATGCAGCAGCCGTTGGGCAATTTCGTTGGAAATTGGCTGGAAACCCGCGAGGCGATTGAAACGTTGCAAGGAAACGGCCCGGATGATTTACTCGACGTGACACTCGCCCTAAGCGCACACATGTTAATGCAGGCGAAAATGTTTCAGACCCTATCTGAGGCCAAAGCCAAACTCAAACAGCTTTTAGACAGCGGTGAGGCGCTTGAAAAATTCGAACAGATCGTTGCTGCGCAAGGCGGGGATTTATCGGTGATTGCAGAGCCCGCAACGTATCCACGATCGAAATATCACTCCGAAATTAAAAGTCCCCACTCAGGATATATCTCGGCCATTCACTGTCGTGAGATTGGGAAAATTTCAATGGCGCTGGGAGCGGGCAGAAGCGCCGTTTCGGATTCTGTCGATTTTACTTCCGGGATTCACTTGCAGAAAAAAATCGGACACCATGTCGAAAAAGGCGAGACGCTGGCTGTTGCTTTTTCAAACAACCAGGATACGCTGACGCAATACGAAACCCGCCTTCAGGCAGCCTTTCAAATTGGGGAAAATGAGACCCGGCCCGAGCCTCTCATCCTGGGAACGGTTGACGTCTCAGGCGAAAGCGACGTCACAATCCCGTCCAAATAAGCGTTTATCTTATCCGTTTTTTACTCTTGCGTCGTTTCTCCCGGGTTTGTCCAAGGTGAGTCTTACAATTCGAAGTCGGGGCATACTCCCGGAAGAAGACCTCCTCCATAATATTGGGACACATAGAGGTGGCTAAGTCTTTTGTATCTCCACAAATTTCTACTTTGACAACGCCATCGGGCATGTTAAAGTCCAATTCCTGTAAACCCAATGTATCGTGAACAGCCTTCATGTATGGCGCCCAAATCGGCAGCGCTGTTTTCGCCCCATCCGAACCCCTCCCGAGGCTGACGTGGTCATCGTTTCCGACCCAGACCCCTGTGGCAATTTGACGGGTAAAACCTGTGAACCAGGCGTCGCCATAATCGTTCGTGGTGCCGGTCTTACCGCCCGCCGGTCTGGTGAAATGATACTTCCATCTTGAGCTTGCTCCGGTTCCTCGATTGATGACCGTACCGAGCAAGTTCGTCATAATGTAGGCTGTTTCCTTTCTGAGAGCTTCCCGGCGTCTAGGAATATTCCGTTTGAGAATATTGCCATTTTTGTCCTCTACCCTCATGATTGCGACGGGTTCCACGTGAATTCCTCCGTTCGCAAATACGCCGTAAGCAGAAGTGAGCTCTAAGGGGGTGACGTCTGATGCGCCTAACGCCAATGCGTCCACAGCAACAAGCGGGGATTTAATTCCCATCTTCTGGGCATACTCAACCACGAAACGGGGGTTGCGGATCACTTCCTGCAGCACCCGTACTGTGACTAAGTTCAAAGACCTGCGCAGCCCCTCTCTGAAAGTCGTCGGGCCGCCGAAATCATCGGGATTGTAGTTGCGTGGCGACCAGCGAGTCCCATCCGGCATTTCGGTCACAACCGGCTGGTTCAAAACTTCGTAACTGGGAGGATACCCGTTATCGATAGCCACCGTGTAAACAAACGGTTTAAATCCCGAGCCGGGCTGCCTGCGGGCTTGTACGACCCGGTTGAATTTCGATTCGTTAAAATCGCGGCCTCCGACCCAGGCGAGAATGTGTCCGTTGCGGGGATCGAGAGAAATCAGGGCGGTTTGTACAGGAGCATATTTTTTGATAAGTGAATCCACCAGGGTTGAATCTTGCAGAACTTCGGTCACATTATTTTCTTTAAGAAATTCCGGCGCTCTCATCTGTAATAATTCCACGAATTTCTTTTTCTTCGAGTAGACCTGGGTCATTTTTTGTTGTACTTTTGGCAAATGATTTTGGATAGCTGCCTCAGCGAAAAACTGCGCTCGTGTATCCAGAGTTGTGTAAATTGAGAGACCGTCTGTAAAGAGGTTGTAACCGTACTCTTTGTATAAAATTTGCCGGATGTATTCCGTAAAATAAGGAGCTATATCTTTTCTGCGTCCTGATTTGTAGGGGATGACTTCGATGGATGTCTGCACAAGTCCGGCATATTCATCTTCAGTAATGTAATTTAATTTAAGCATGGAGCTCAAAACCACATTACGTCTTGCCAGAGTTCGATTGCGATTTCGATGCGGTGAATAATAGGAGGGGGCCGGCAACACTCCGACCAGCATGGCGCATTCGGCGGGGGTGATATCCCTGACGTCCTTGCCAAAATAGAGCAAGGAAGCGGATTGCGCTCCGTAAGCGCCGTGTCCAAAATTCATCTGGTTCAAATACATTTCCAGAATTTCCTCTTTCGTATAGGTCTTCTCAATTTGTATCGCGGTTAAGAGCTCCTTAACTTTTCTGGAAATGGTTTTCTCGAGGGTGAGATAAAGCTGCCGGGCAAGCTGCTGCGTCAGGGTGCTCGCCCCCTCTTTGTATCTCATGCTGATAAGATTGATAAAAATGGCTTGTGTGAATCTTCTCAGGTTAAAGCCCCAATGTTGATAGAATGTCCGGTCTTCAGTCGCGATGACGGCTTTGACCAATGCCGGAGGCATCTCTTCGAGGGGCACGTAACTGCGTTTTTCTTCATAGTACTCATGAATGATTTTCATGTCCGCGGAATACACTTTCGAAGCTAATTTGGGCTTGTAATCTTCAAGTTGTTGCAAAGAGGGGAGATCGCGGCTGATAATAAAAAGGTAAATCACCCCGGAGAAGATAAACATAAAGAAAAGGATAAAAGTTGTGGCTATCGGCCTGGTTTTGACAAATTCCGTGACTCTTCGCCAAAAACTCCCACCGTTTTCGTCATCTCGAAAAGTTCTTCTCATAAAATCACCTATTCCTAGCACAGTTGAACCGCACGTGAAAGCAACTCAAATTAGTATAACACAATGTAAACCTATTGATGCAACAGGATTACATCGAATTAAACTTTCAAAGTCCCTGAAGGTTTCGAAAAATCACCTTAATCGGTTGAGTCACCAGACCATGTTTTTAATTCAAATGCCGTTCCGGTTAAGACCAAGTAGGTGAAATAATAACACCAATCGCCCAAATTTATATAATGTTTAGAATTGATTTCCCGAAATAAAGGTTTATGGGTATGCCCCAAGATAACCCCGTCAAATCCTTCCTCTAATTTGGATTTGGCAAATGCAAAGTATTCGTCATCGAATGCATTTTCGCTTTTTTGCCGGCTTTTTGCAGCAATGTATTTCATAAACGGTAAACCAAGGTCCGGATGGAGCCAGCGGTAGAACAGCATATTAACGCGATTTCGAAAAATCCGGTTCAAAATGCGAACGCGCATATCGCGCTTGATCAGACCGTCGCCATGGGCGATATAAAGCTTTAAATGATTGTGTTCCGCGCACAACGGTTCGCGACAGATTGTGACGTCAAGCTCACCTTCCAAATAATCTCCGAGCCATTGGTCGTGGTTTCCGGTAAAGTAGATAACTTCAACTCCGGCTTCAGCCAACTGCTGGATCGTGAAAAGAACTTTAAGATTGACTTTCGGGATAGCTTTCCGGTACTCAAACCAATGATCGTAGAGATCGCCGACGATGTAGAGCCGCTGTGCGTCTTTTTGAATATGTGAGAGAAAGGAGACGAGTTTATCTATTTTGGCTTGCTCGAGTCTTGGCGGATGCGCGCCTAAGTGGACATCTGAGATGAAATAAACTTTTTTCATACCGGTGGCAAACTTAAGGATCAAATCTGTAAAATGCAAATCTTTTTGACCTGGTCCATTTTTGGACTTAAGTTGAAAAAAATATTGACATTAGTAAAAACTTTTACTATTTTTTACCTCTTTTCCCAATGCCTACTATGATTCAATAATAACTAGTGATTGACCGAAAATCACTAACCAAAATGGAAGGAGTTTCCACCTATGAGCTTAGACGCTTTAGGTATGATAGAGACGCGAGGACTTGTTGGTGCAATCGAAGCGGCAGACGCCATGGTTAAGGCCGCTAAAGTGACTCTCATCGGCAAAGAGAAAATCGGAGGCGGGTATGTTACCGTGATGGTGCGCGGCGATACCGGGGCGGTCAAGGCAGCTACCGATGCAGGAGCCAGCGCTGCGGAAAAAGTGGGTGAGCTTGTTTCGGTCCACGTCATTCCAAGACCTCATTCGGAAGTGGAGCTTATTTTGCCAAAACTAAACGGACCAAAATAAACTTTTCGTCCGTTTCGAAGAGACTCTCGATGTCTATCGAAGAAAGAGCGCTCGGACTTATTGAAACCAAAGGGTTAGTCGGAGCGATCGAAGCTGCAGATGCGATGGTTAAAGCAGCAAATGTGACGTTAATTGGAACCGAGCAAACTATTGCCGCCTTGATTACGGTAAAAGTCGTCGGTGAGGTCAGCGCGGTAAAGGCGGCAGTTGACGCCGGTTCCGCTGCGGCTGAAAGAATCGGGGAGTTGGTCTCATGTCATGTTATTCCAAGACCCCATGCAGAGACCCAGTCAATCGTTTTTGAAGAACATAACCACGCTCCAGCCGGTTTTCAATCAAAAAGCCTGCGCGAGATCGAAAGAATGTCTCTCAGCCTGCTCCGAAAGTATGCAATGACAATCCCGAATTTTTCACTTCGCCACGATGAAATTTCAACGGCAACGAAGAAAACGCTCGTCGAAAAATTCAAAGAAATGTGATAACACTGTTCACCTTTCCATGATTTTCAACCATGGCTTCACTTCTCCTCCCATCTTACGCTAAAATCAACCTCAGTCTGATAGTCAAAGGCAAACGGAACGATGGATATCATGAGATTGAAACGCTTATGCAGCAGATTGATCTCAAAGATGAAATTACATTTATTGAAAGCGATAGGCCAGGGATTCAGTTTGATTGCCATAGTAAAGATATTCCTGAAGGCGAAGAGAACCTTTGTCTGCAAGCGGCTCATATTTTCAGCGACGCTGCCGAGACTCAAAGCAGTGTGAGAATAACGTTACATAAGGTCATTCCGGTTGGCGCAGGGTTAGGAGGGGGCAGCAGCAACGCGGCCGTAACCCTTCTGGGGTTGAATCGTTTTTGGAACGTAAATTTTCCAGCCGAAAAGCTTATCGAGCTTGCGGCACAACTCGGCTCAGATGTGCCGTTCTTTATTCAAGGAGGTATGGCGATTGCAAGAGGCCGCGGAGAATTGTTGGAACACTGTGATTTTGGATTTAATAGGCCCATTTTGTTGGTTTATCCCCAAATCCATATTTCAACAAAATGGGCCTATAAGCAATTGAATTTGGGCTTGACAAAGACAAAAAAAAACAGTACATTTGCAAGTTTTAACAATATAGATTTCAATAATATAGATTTCTATACTCGTTTTGAGAATCAGTTTGAGACACCCATTTTTCAAAGATTCCCTATTTTGAAAAATATCAAACAGGAAATGGTTAAAAACGGGGCAGGTTACGTAAGTATGTCAGGCTCAGGTTCAACTATTTTCGGAATATTTCGTGAGTTGGAGGAAGCGGTAGAAGCCCAAAAAAAAATTCAGAGTCCGTATCCGGTGTTTATTGCGAAACCGATTCGCAGTGGATTTGATCAAATGTTACTCTGAATGATATTTTGCTTTGCGTTGTTAACATTCTTCGGATTTTCATTTCTACTTGGAGGGAGGCATGGAGATAACTGAAATTAATATTAGCCTGAGAAATGAAGAAAAGCTTAAAGCCTTTGTGAACGTTACTTTCGATGATTCTTTTGTCGTGCGAGGGATGAAGGTAATAAAAGGTTCAACCGGCTACTTTATCAGTATGCCGAGCCGTAAAATGCCTGATGGTTCTTATCGTGATATTGCGCACCCGATTCAAAATGAATTTCGGCAATATATTGAAAAAAAAATAATCGCCGAATATCGAAGGGCCTTGTCAGGTGAGGGTGGTGAGTTGGCTGGTGAAGTTCATCTCGTATCAGAATAGCGGGTTCATTATTTCGAATCTTTTTTTGATGCTCTGTTCTAATTGGGGCGTCGCCAAGTGGCAAGGCACGGGGTTTTGGTCCCCGCATTCGGAGGTTCGAATCCTCCCGCCCCAGCGTTTGTTAGTTTGCTAAGTTTAAAATGACGGAATCCTGATCTGGGTTGCCGTCATTTCTTTGTTCATGACAATACAACTCGGAAATGTTACCAAATCCTATCATATTCTCGGGAACGGCTAACCAACCGTTCGGACAGAAGATTTGCGATTCTATGCGTTTGCCTTTAGGTGACGTAGCGATTAAATATTTTAGCGATGGTGAATTGTGGGTAAAATACAACCAGAATATCCGAGGCGCCGACGTCTTTATCATTCAACCCACCAATGCTCCGGCCAGAAACTTGTTAGAATTGCTTATCATGATCGATGCCGCTAAAAGAGCCTCCGCAGAACGTATCACAGCCGTGATACCCTATTACGGCTATGGCAGACAGGACCGCAAAGATCAACCTCGCGTCGCCATTACAGCGAAACTGATGGCGGACTTGCTCACGACGGCCGGCGCGAACCGCATTTTGACGATGGATTTACATGCACCGCAAATTCAAGGTTTTTTTGATATTCCCTTAGACCATCTCTATTCTGCCGCTGTTTTTGCCGATCATTTTCGCGATATGAACATCCCTGATTTGACAGTGGTTTCACCTGACATCGGGGGAATTACGATGGCCAGAGCTTATGCTAAACGCCTTCTCGCGCCGCTGGCGATCATCGACAAGCGTCGCCCGAAACAAAACGAATCGGTTGTTATGCACATCATCGGTGACGTTAAGGACAGAAACATCCTCATCATCGATGATATTGTCGATACGGCCGGAACGCTCTGCCATGCAGCCGACGCGTTAAAGGACAAAGGCGCCGAAAAAATTTTCGTCGCTTGCACCCACCCGATTTTGTCCACTAAGGCTATCCAGCGCATCGCAGAAGCTCCTATCTCGGAAATATATGTGACCGATACTGTTTTTCTTCCCAATGAAAAGAACATCGATAAACTGCATGTTTTGACCGCCTCGAAAATTTTTGGTGATGCTATTAACAGAATCCATGGCGATGAATCAATAAGTTCTTTGTTTGATTAAACTTTCGGAGATAAATACGAATGTCTGAACTATTATTAAAAGTTGAAGCAAGAGATCATACCGGCAAACAGATCAGCAAAAAGCTGCGCCGGGAGGGTAAAGTGCCGGGAATTTTTTATATCCACGGCGAAAAAACGATGCCTTTCTCGATCGATGAAAAACAGTTACACAATGCGATACACACTGAAATCAGCATCCTTGATTTGCAATTTGGTTCGGGTAAGAAAACCAAGTGTGTCATTCGCGATATTCAGTGGCATCCCCTTGCCGACAAACCTATTCATGTTGATTTGATGGGCGTCAAGATGACTGAGGAAGTTCAAGTTGACGTCACGGTTCATTTGGTTGGTGAAGCTATTGGTATCAAACGTGACGGCGGAGTCTTGCAACAGGTATTGCGCGATATTTCTATTTCATGTTTACCGGCCGATATTCCGGAACACATTGAATTCGATATCACAAAAATGGAAATCGGGGATACCGTGCATATTGAGGATTTGGATCTCGGGGATGTGAAAATCTTAAACGATCTCACACAGACCATAGCCGTCATTCGTGCGCCGAGAGTTGAAGCTGAACCGGTCGTTGAAGTGGATGAAGCTGAAGAGCCCGAAGTTGTCGGCGAGAAGCAAGAGGACGCGGGGGAAGAGGGTGAGCAAAAGTCGCAGGAATCCTAAAAAATAGAGATGACCGTTCGAAGTAAAATATGAATGTCTGAAACGTATCTTTTGGTTGGTTTAGGCAATCCGGGGCGTCAGTATGCAAAAACGCGTCATAACATCGGATTTATGGTTTTAGATAATTTAGCGCGGAATTTAAAAAGTGAATTCACCTATGGTACGGACGATTTTGAAATTGCTCAGACTGAGATTGACGGCAGAAATTTGATTTTGACAAAACCATCGACATTTATGAATAAAAGTGGAGAGGCGGTTGTCTGCTTAGTTGACCAGCTCAAACTCCCGTTACATCATCTCCTCGTCATTGTTGATGATCTTAATCTTCCTTTTGGAAAACTGAGAATAAGAAGCCGAGGCCAGGACGGCGGCCATAACGGGTTAGCATCCGTGATTGACGGATTAAATAGTCACGAATTTCCGAGATTGCGGATCGGCATCGACGATGGTATTTTTACCAATGCGGTCTCATTTGTCCTTTCGAACTTTACCGGAGAGGAGGAGGCCAGTCTCCCGAAAATAATTGAATGCGCGGAAAAAGCCAGTTTGACTTTCGTGCGGAAGGGTGTTCTAACAACGATGAATATATTTAATTGACGTTGTATTAATCATTTAAATCAGGAGGATTCATTGATTATTCCGGTAATTGCTAGTCTGATCGCCATAGGGTTTGTGGTTTACTTGAGTCGTGATGTGATGAAAAAGGATCCGGGTAATGCACGGATGGTTGAAATCTCGAAGGCTGTGCAAGAAGGAGCAAAAGCGTTTCTCAAGCGCGAATATATTTATATCGGCAGCTTTGTCGTCGTTATCGCTCTCTTGATAGCCGCGACCCCTTTTATCGCCGATGATATCGAGCTCGGATGGAGAACTTCTTTGGCCTTCATGACCGGGGCTTTTGCATCCGCCTTAGCCGGTTATATCGGGATGAGCATCGCCACGCGCGCCAACTGCCGGACGACTCAAGGCGCTTTAGACGGCGGTTTGAAAGGCGCTTTGAGCGTGGCGGTTTCCGGCGGCGCAGTGATGGGAATGAGTGTTGTGGGGATTTCTTTACTTGGCCTGTGTATCATGTTTACCTTGTTTAAAGGCGCCCCGGCAATCATTAACGGGTATGCGATGGGGGCAAGTTTGGTGGCGTTATTTGCTAGAAGCGGCGGCGGTATTTTTACCAAAGGCGCCGACATGGGCGCGGATCTGGTGGGCAAAGTGGAAGCCGGCATTCCCGAAGATGACCCACGAAATCCGGCAGTGATTGCCGACAATGTCGGCGATAATGTCGGCGACGTGGCAGGTCTCGGAGCGGATTTACTCGAATCCTATGTCGAGTCTATCATTGCCGCTATTGCTATCGCGGTTTTTGTCGGCATCGCCTCCTCCTCCAGCGCAATAAAAGAATCGTTGCAGCTCCTGCCGTTCTATATCGCAAGCGCCGGAATTATCGCGTCCATTATCGGTGTGTTTTACGTTCGTGTTGCCGGCCAGTCCAATCCGCAAGGTTCGCTGATGGGGGGAACCTATATCAGCGCTGCGTTGACTGCCATCGCCACGTATTTCATTGTAAAAAATTACGGCGCGGAATATGTAGAAGTCGCAGGCGGCGTAAAGTACTCACAGATGGGGCCATTTTGGGCGACCATTTCAGGCGTGGTTTCCGGAGTAATCGTCGGGTTTTTTAGCGAATATTTTACTTCCGGCAATTACAAACCGGTCAAAAGATTGGCTGAGGATTCGCAAAGCGGACCAGCTTTAACCGTCACAGGCGGGATTTCCGTCGGGATGGCTTCAACCGCGGGTCCGATTATTGCTCTTGCCATAGCGGTTCTGGTTTCCAATCATGTCGCGGGTATTTATGGCGTCGCTTTGGCCGCTTTCGGAATGTTAGCCACGACCGGAATGGTGATTGCGGTAGATTCCTATGGGCCGATTGCTGATAATGCCGGCGGTATTGCCGAAATGGCCGAGCTCGATCCGAAAGTTCGTAAGATTACCGATAATTTAGATGCGGTCGGAAACACCACCGCAGCAATCGGGAAAGGATTCGCTATCGGCTCTGCGGCCTTCGCATCCTTGGGTCTGCTTGTAGCGTACATGAAAACTGCCCATGTGGAAGTTGCGGATATCAAAGACCCGAAAGTTCTCGCCGGCCTTTTGATTGGCGGTATGTTTCCTTTTCTCATTTCTTCTATGCTTTTTAAAGCGGTGAGCAAGGCGGCCTTCAAGATGATCGAGGAAGTCCGACGCCAATTCAAAGAAATCCCGGGTTTGATGGAGGGCAAGGTTTTACCGGATTCGGCCAAATGTGTGGACATCAGTGCCACTGGCGCCATCCAGGGCATGTTGGTTCCCGGATCACTGGCGATCGTTACGCCGGTGGTTGTGGGCCTGACTCTGGGTCCGCAAGCGCTTGCCGGGCTTCTCGTTGGCGCTTTGATTACCGGTGTTATGTTAGGAATTCAAATGGCTAATTCCGGCGGCGCCATGGATAACGCAAAAAAATATGTCGAAGAAGGAAATTTGGGGGGTAAAGGCAGTGAAACCCATAAAGCGACCGTCATCGGAGATACGGTCGGCGATCCGTTAAAAGATACGGTTGGTCCTTCAATTAATATTCTTATTAAACTAATGGCCGTCATCTCACTGGTTTTGGCGCCTTTATTTATAAAATAAAACTCTCACTTAAGGAGGTGAATCTTTAATTGACACAGTATGAAACGATAATCGTTCTGGACTCTTTCCTGAAAGAAGAGGATAAAACAAATCTGCTGACAAAATTTCAAACCTTTATTAAGAATAACGGCGGCGAAATCCATCAGGTCGACGAGTGGGGCAAGAAGCGGCTCGCCTATGAAATTAATCGCAAACAGTACGGGATTTATATCTATATTGTTTTTTCCGGCCCGAACACATTGCCGCATTTGTTAGAACACGAATTTCGTCTGGAGGAGTCTATTCTTAGGCACTTGACAATTAAATTCGATCATAAATTGGCAAAGTGGCAAGCAATGAAGGCTCAGGCAGAGAAAGAGAAGGAAAAAGAGATTGAAAAGGAAAAAGAACAAGAAAAGATGACATCCGCTCCTGAAACTATTTCTGAAGCAAAACCTGAAACTATTTCAAAAGCAAAAAACGAGGAAAGTGAAGAAACGGTAAAAGAAGCAGAAAAAGAAACAGCTACAGAAACGAATCAGGTCGCAGCGGAAGGAGAGTTTGCCACTAAAGAATAAAAACAAACCAGGAGTGTGAAATCTGAGGTGGCATGACCAGCGCTGAAGCCCGCTCGTTATGACCGGAGAATTTAAGTTAGGAGGGTGTGGAATGGTAAATTTAAAGATGCCAGATATCAATTGTGTCATGATTGCAGGAAATCTTACTAATGAACCTTTTTTCAGGAAGACCTCCAATGGCACCCCTGTTGCGAATTTTTATATCGCTTCGAATCGTAAATTTAAAGACAACGCCGGACAGTGGCGTGAAAATGTCTGTTTTATCGGCGTTGTCGCTTGGCACAGATTAGCAGAAAGTTGCTACGAATTCCTTAAAAAAGGTTCACCTGTCTTAGTAGAAGGCGAACTGCAAAGCCGTTCTTGGAAAAACGAAGACGGTTCTAACAACAATGTCGTTGAGATCAAAGCTCGTAGAATTCAGTTTTTGAGCAAGCTGACTAAAAAAGAGGATATGACTGCGCCTGTCGAGGAGGGCGAAACGGTCTTAACCGAATTCGAGCAAAACGGCGCGCCTTCCGAAGAAAGTCAACACATGAATGAGAGCGAGCATGAGACTAAAGAGATTGCTGTAAAAGATAAAGAGGTTGTTTCCAGCGCTTCGGAATTTAATTTTGGTTATGAGGAATCCAATTTATAAATCAGGAGTTAAGTTTAATATGTTGAAGAAGAGAAAAATTTGTCGATTTTGCGAACAAGGAGAAAGATACATCGATTACAAAGATGAGAAAAGGTTAATCCGTTTTCTCACGGATCAGGGTAAAATCATTCCAAGACGCACATCCGGTACATGTGCAAGTCATCAGCGTCAACTCAAACGTGCCATAAAGAGAGCCCGACATTTGGCTTTGGTTCCCTACGTTGTACGAATGTCAAAATAAACATTAAATATTATTTAGGATCGTACAAATGAAAATTATTTTGAAACAAGATGTGCAAGATTTAGGCAAAGCCGGAGAAATTACGGAGGTGAAAGCAGGTTATGCGCGTAATTACCTTATCCCACGCAAATTTGCTTTAGAAGCCAGTCCCCAGAATTTAAAGACTTTTGAGCATGAAAAAAAACGCTTTGCCATGAAAGAGCTCAAAGAAAAACGGGACGCTGAGCAGTTTGCCAAACAATTGGAAAAGGTGTCTTTAACTGCTGCTGTTTCGGTGGGAGAAGAGGACAAAGTTTTTGGCGCCGTCACGTCTCAGATGATAGCTGACTTGTTGAAAAGCAAAGGTTACGAGATCGATCGCCGCAAGATCGTTTTGGAAGATCCTATCAAGGCATTAGGGGTGTACGATGTGCCTATTAAACTTCACAGCGAAGTCGAAGCCAAGGTGAAGCTATGGGTTGTAAAGGAATAAATGATAACCAAGCAATGTGAGGGGAGGAGCTTAACATGGAACGAGAATTTCCTGCATGTCAAAAGTGTATGACCGGAATTTTGCTTCCGTTGTCTGATTACGGTCGTGATGGGGCGTCGATACATTATAAAGCCTGGGTTTGTTCAAATCCAAATTGCGGATTTCATATTCGCATCGATAACGGAGAACTGAGCCTAGGAAACGTCATCAAACAATCCGAAAAAAAATAACTTGTCAAAAATAGCATACATCACGAGGGTATCAGGGATTTCCTATACCCTTTTTTGATTTTTGCCGTCATGAAGATAAGTTCATTCCTAATAAATTATAAAGCCAAAATTGTTGTATTTATTTTTGCTATCTTCATTTGGTTTCTGGTTGTGACCGAAAATGAGTACGAGTATGACATCGATTTACCAGTTACCCCAGTTCATATACCCGCCGGCAAGGTCATTTTAAATGATGTGCCGTCTAAAGCCATGGTCAAAATACGCGGGAATGGCAAGGACTTAATTGCTTTGATGGTCAGCCGGGGAGCGCGTGTCGAGCTCGACTTATCGAATTTTACTCAAAGTAAAACCTTTATTTTAGAACCGAAGCATGTGATACTCTCTCGCCCTATAGGGAGTATCGAAGCAAAAGAAATCATCACACCTGATTCTGTGTACGTGATTTTAGATGATTTCGCAAAGAAAAAAGTGCCGGTCTTCCATCAAATCACCCTCAAGACATTAGCGGGTTATACACCTGTCGGGGATCTCAAGATTAAACCGGATTCCGTCTTCATTTCCGGACCGCAAAGCATTATCAGCGGCATCGATAAAGTTGAGACCGAAGCAAAAATATTGAAAGACCGGCAATTCGATATTAACAATTTTTTTTCTCTCAAACCGATAGACAATGAAAAAGTTGTCATAGCAAAGACTCAGGTTAAAGTCTATCAGAACATACAAAAGCTTTTGGAATTTCCTCTCAAGAGTGTTCCGATACAGATAAGAAATTCCCCCCGCAATGTAAATGTACGGGCCGAGCCCTCGACTTTGAGTTTAGTGCTGGAAGGAGGCGGCGACTTGCTCAATGAGGTGAGCCGTGATGATATTGTCGCCTATATAGATTACTCCCGTGTTAAAAATTATCCGGGAAATGAATTTCCTGCCGTCATCAGCACTCCCAAAGGGATCAGCTACCGGGATGTTAAGCCTAAAAAGTTCAGATTGGTCTTCGAAAAACCTGATGGAAAAAAGTGACTTTTTTTACATTCGCCCTGAAGATGTGACCGGCGATTTTTTGGTTTTGGCAAAAGGTGAAACCCACCATTTGAAAAATGTTTTTCGGAAAAAAATTGGCGATCGATTCTCCGCTGTAGATGGTATGGGGAACGCCTTTGATTGCCAAATTGTAATTCTTGAAAAAGATACATGCCGGGCGCGTATTTTAAAACGAACCCAATTTGTCGGAGAACCCAGTTTCCAACTGACGACTGCGTTGGCGATCCCGAAAAAATCCCGTTTTGAGTGGTTGGTGGAAAAGGGTACGGAAATCGGGATCTCAAAGTTCATACCGCTTTTAACAGAACGAACCGTGGTCAAAGCGAAATCCATCAACATGACGCGTTGTAAGAGGATCGCGTTATCCGCCATGAAGCAGTCCTGGCGCTGTGTGCTGCCGGAGATCGAAGAACCTCTCGATTTTGTCCGTCTGTGTAAAAACGCGGACATTTACAATATTAAACTTGTGGCTCATGAAAAAAGTCCCGTTACGACTTTTGATGATATCCTCGGCCGTCGCCAAACACAGAATTTACAACAGCTCAAAACAGGCCTGCTCTGTGTCGGTCCTGAAGGAGGTTTTAGCGATGACGAGGTGCGTCTGGCGCGGGATTGTGGATTCACGATGGTTGGTTTGGGAAAGAGGCGTCTGCGTTCAGAGACCGCATCCCTGATCGGCTCTGCGCTTATTCTTGATAGAGTAGGAGAATTTAGATAGAGGAGGTTCAATGTCAAGCTGTCTTTTTTGTAAGATTGCCACGGGCAAAATGAATGCGGATACCGTCTATAACGATGATGAGGTCGTGGCATTTAGAGATCTGAATCCACAAGCTCCGGTTCATATACTTATCATTCCTGTCAAACATATCTCAACGGTGAACGACATCGAAGCGACAGATGAAACGCTCATCGGTAAATTGTTTTCAACCGCTAAATTGTTAGCTCAAAAGGAGGGTATCGACGAACCCGGATACCGCCTGGTTATGAATTGCAATGCACAAGCCGGGCAATCTGTTTTCCACATACACTTGCATTTGTTGGGTGGCCGCTCCATGAGCTGGCCTCCAGGATGATGAAGCTTTGTTGTCGCTGCGCTTTGGCTTATCGTTACCCACAAAAAGGACTTGCGAGGAGGCTTATCCAAGGCCGGGCCAAAACGCCTGAAAATAAATTTTCAGGCTCATAGTGGTTTATCCTGTTATCCTGTCAAAAAAAGATGAATACCTTGTCAAGCGGTTCATTGAATCGAAAAGAGAGGAATCTATGAGTTTACAAGAACAATTGATGCAAGAATTAAAAGCCGCCATGAAGGCCAAGGAGAGCGTCAAAATGAGCACTCTCCGGTTACTTCTCAGTCAGCTAAAAAATCGCCAAATTGAAAAAAGGGAAGAGCTGACCTCTGATGATGAATTAGCCGTTGTTGCCAATGCTGTGAAAAAGAGGAAAGAAGCTATCGAGCTTTATGAGCAGAGCGAACGGCTGGATCTGCTGGAGAAGGAAAAGCAAGAGCTTGAAATTCTCTCGGTATTTCTGCCGGAACAGCTTTCCGAGAGCGAGATCGAGGAGGTTGTCGCAAACGCAATCACAGAGACCGGCGCAACAACCATGAAAGAAATGGGCAGAGTCATGAAAGAGGCGATGGCCCAGCTTAAAGGAAAAGCCGACGGGAAATTGGTTCAGCAAATCGTTCGGCAAAAACTAACATCTTAAGGCTAAACGATTCGCAAACGAGACGTTTGCGTTACAACGAGAAAGGGGAGGAGGAAAAATGTCGCCAGCGCCGGACTTAATTGTGTTTCGCGGCGGTCCAACTGTAAGCGTCCTGCCTTTAGCTGTTTTCATCATTACTACTATCGCTCTCGTTTTCTTTGGCGCTCCTGCTGTTGAAGGGATGATCATGGCAGCCATGCTCGGCATCTCCGTTGGAATGTTGTTTGCCAAAGATATGGCCGGTTACAGCGAGAGAATTTTTTCTCTGATGGCGAACCGAACCGCAACCGTGGCTGTGGTGTGTTGGCTATGGGCCGGGGCCTTCTCTGGTATGCTCGCCGACTCCGGACTCGTTGAAGCCATCGTCTGGATCGGGTGGAAACTGAATTTAACCGGCGCGTGGTTTACAGTAGCGGTATTTATTTCGTCTGCCTTGTTTGCAACAGCAGTCGGGACCGGACTGGGGACTATCGTTGGTTTTACGGCAGTGATGTATCCGGCGGGAATCGTATTGGGAGCGAGTCCGGCCGCTCTGATGGGAGCTATTTTCAGCGGAGCGGCTTTTGGCGATAATTTAGCTCCGATTTCCGATACCACTATTGTCTCCGCGGCAACGCAAGAAACCGACGTCGGGGGCGTTGTGCGCTCCCGTTTAAAATATGTTCTTTTCACAGCCGCGCTGTCCGCGCTTTTGTTTCTCGTATTTGGCGGCGGTGCGTCTTCTATTGCCAAATCGCAAGCAGAAAAGCTTCTTGCGGAGACGGCTGATCCCACCGGGCTTCCCATGCTGATTCCAGCAGTTATCGTTTTTTTAGTAGCCGTGAGCGGTCGTCATTTCCTGGCCGCCCTGACCGCCGGAGTTTTCACCGCATTGCTCATCGGACCTCTCGCAGGCGTCTTTCCTCTTGAACGCGTTTTTCATGTGACCGCCGATAGCTCTGTAACCGGAAGCGCGGTCAACGGCGCCATGGCTTTGGTACCGACCGCCATTCTGACTCTCCTGCTGGTCACAGCCATCGGCGTGATGCAGGCGGGAGGATTCTTGGTAAAATTTATCGATTGGCTGCAGAAAACCGTCGCGCGTTCTGTTCGGGGCACCGAGTTTGCGATTTTAGGTTTGATTACGTTTACCAACATCTGTGTTTCCGTGAACACAGTGGCGATGATTACCGCGGGACCGCTCGCGAATATTCTTCGCAAACGTTACCAAATTCATCCGTATCGCAGCGCCAATCTGCTGGACACGGTTTCCTGCTCGTTTCCTTATCTCCTTCCTTACTCAGCTACCATCGTCGCAGCAGGTGCGATTCAACAGCAGGTTGCCGAACGTTACGATTTTGTCTCGGTGCTGACCGGGGCGCAATACGTGCCGTACTGTTTTTATGGCCTGCTCTTATTTCCGTTGATGATTGTCGCCGTTATCACGGGATTCGGAAGGAAAAGAGGTTAAATCCGGTCGGAAAAGCCTAACTCACTTTACGCCATTCTCTCACGATCTCATCCATCACCCGGTTTGTGCGCGCCGCAGAGACGCCTGTACTCGGGCATTGTCCCCGGCCGAGAAGTTCGTCGACAATCGTTTGAATCAGCGGCTGTTGAACGTGTTCCGGCGTCGAAAATGCGATGTCCTCGACCTTTTCTTCTGTGGTCAATTGAATGGGGACGGAGTGGTTGAACGATGAAAATCTTAAGCGTCCCCTACTGCCGAAAATTTCGACTCGATCCCTGCGACAAGCTGGAGAGACCGTAAAACACCAACTGCCGCAGCCAACGACGCCTGATTCAAATCTGAAAAAAGCGCTGACGATGTCTTCCGCAGAATACAAGCGCGCCTGATTGTCGGCCATCCCCAGCACGGATACGATCGGTCCGAAAAAAAAGTCTAAAAAATCCAATTGATGAGAAGCCAGATCAAAAAAATAGCCTCCGCCGGAAATATCCGGACACACGCGCCAGGGAAGGTTCTCGCGCTGAAAATCTTCGCTGCGCGGCGGGTAATACAACTGTACGTTAACCATGCGCACCTTTCCGATAGCGTCCGATTCCAGCAGCTTTTTGACTTTTAAAAAACAAGGCAGCCTCCGGCGGTAATAAGCGACGAATAGCGGAACGCCGGCTTTTTCACAAGCCGCGAGCATGTGTTGACATTCTGAGTATGTGCGCGCCATCGGTTTTTCCACGTAGACCGGCTTGCCGGCCTGCGCAGCTTTGATAGTATACGTCGCGTGCGAATCCGGCGGCGTGGCGATATAAATCGCATTCACATCCGGGTCTTCGATGAGTTTGTCCGCATCATCGACCCATTTGGGGATTCCATGCCGCAGAGCATAATCTTTGGCTTTTTGGGCGTCGCGCCGCATGACAGCGACCAGCTTAGAACCGTCGATTTTACTAAAAGCCGGCCCGCTTTTCCGTTCTGTCACGTTGCCGCACCCTATGAGTCCCCAATGTACATTCTGCATAAAACAGTACGCCTCATAACTTTTTCAATCAAAATAGTTTGCCGATACTACGGGTTCCTCAGTTCGAGAAAATCCCGACAGCCGTCGGGACTTAGCCTTCTTCAAATACTGTTTGGTAAATATCGCTTTGATGCTTTCCCAACGTGTGGAGAAATCGCTGTCGCCTGCTGGCAGACGGCAAATACAATGAAGGTAGTCGGGTAGGTAATATAGTGCCTGCACGGAGAAAAGACGAGGGTGCTGCATAAGGGGTAGTGTCTCCCAATTGGGACGGGGTGATGGTTGTTTTAAAATGCGCTACGTCATATTTTATTGTCAATTAAAGAACTCATTTTTTGCTTTATCAATTCATAAGTCTCTTTAATATCAAGATTATTTTTATTGTAATTGTCGTTTGAAATAATAATTACAGGACGTTTTTTATTAGATG
>JBHHWX010000008.1:0-30685 GCA_046756745.1 bacterium
AAATGAGCACCGTATCCGACAAGCAGTGCGTGGTTTAAAACGATTGTTTGGTTGAATGTTTTCTATTCATAAGCAAAATCACAGAGAGTGAACGAATCCGGAAGGAGAGAAAATGATGTCCGCACAGGAAACTCAATATCGATTTTTCCCCTAATTTTTTACTTTACCAAACTTTTACTCTTGGGGGAGTTACTTGACAATTCCAAGGTTATAATGCCCTGGTCTTGAATAAATTAACGGGGAAACATGCAAAATTTCCATACGCCACTTTTCAATACAAATGAATTTCATGATGCCTGTGGAACGGGTTTTATCGCCGAACTATCCGGCCAGCCGAGTCGGCGTATCGTAACGTTGGCGATCCAGGCACTCAAACAATTGTCGCACCGCGGCGCCAGAGGCGCAGACACAAAAACAGGCGACGGTGCCGGGATTCTGACCGATATTCCACAAGATTTTTTCAGACGGCTCATTCATGAAAAGTTACAAGTTGCATTGACTGATAATGAAGTTTTGGCCGTTGCGATGGTTTTCACAATTTCGACAGAACGTCAAAAAGCGGAAAATGCTTTCCGAAGATTCACCTCCAAGTTTGGCATGAAATATGTCGGCCAGCGCGATGTTCCAACAAATCCGGAAGCGTTGGGACACACTGCTAATGCAATCTGCCCTCTCATTATTCAGTATTTCATTGCGGTTCCAAAAGATAGCAAACGACCGGTAGCGGCTCAATTGTACTTCCTGCGCCGGGCTATCGAAAAGGATTTGTTCATAAAGAAGTCCAAAACGTTTATTTGTTCGCTTTCTTGCAAAACGATCGTTTATAAAGGTTTGATGACATCGAGTCAAATCGATCATTTTTATTTGGATCTCATCGAGCCGGAGTATATCGCTAAAGTAGCTCTTTTCCATGAGCGCTTCTCCACCAATACGAATCCTGTCTGGTCTATGGCGCAACCGTTCCGGTTTATTGCCCATAACGGTGAAATCAATACGCTTAAGGGGAATCGCTTGTGGATGCAATCGCGTGAAACCGAGCTGCGATCCGAGTTTTGGGGAGATGATCTTGAAGCGCTAAAACCGATTGTTGCAAACAAAGGCAGCGATTCGTTCAGTTTGGACAATGCCCTGGAATTTTTGACTCACAGCGGTCGCGGCCTCTTTCACAGTTTGATGATGTTAATCCCGGAACCCTATGCAAATGATATTAAGATGTCCCAGGCTCTAAAAGATTTTTATATCTACCATGAAAATTACCTCGAGCCCTGGGATGGTCCTGCTGCTTTGGTTTATACAGACGGGGATTTTGTCGGAGCCAAATTGGACCGCAATGGCTTACGGCCGCTGCGTTACACGATTACCAAGGACGGACTGGTTATCATGGCTTCGGAAGCAGGGGTGGTTGAAGTAGCTGAAGAAAATCTCGTTTTGCATCACCATATGACCTCGGGAGAAATATTCGCCATATCTCTGGATGGCAGCGGGATGTTAGATGATGAGCAAATCAAAAAACAAGTCGCCGAATCAGCGCCTTATTCAGAACTGATCAGCCGTAATTTTAAAGTCCTGAACCGCGGCAATGACTGGCAAGAGTTCGGAGAGTTTTGGTTGCCGGAGAATGGTTTTGATCAGCGTTTGCGTCTGGCGCTGGGCTGGAGCGAAGAAGATCTCTCCCGTTTCCTGATTCCCATGGCCAAAAGCGGCCGGGAACCAATGGGATCCATGGGAGATGACACGCCTTTGGCAATTTTATCCAAACAGCGGCGCCGATTGTACGATTATTTCAAACAATACTTTGCTCAGGTCACCAACCCGCCGATAGACCCGATCCGCGAAAGCTTTGTTACGGCCTTGTTTAAATACTTAGGCAGTGAAGAAAACCTGCTCTCGTCGGAGCCGCGTTTTAACGGGGCAATACGTATAGAAAGTCCCATCCTTTCGCCGCGAGAATACCGCCTGCTGACAGAGAATCACGATTGGTTTCCGCATGCGAAAATACATTGCCATTTGCCGGTTGATATGGATTTTGAAGCTCGCCTCCAAGAGCTGACACAAGCGAGTGAACAGGTGGTGCATGATGGCAATAAAATCCTCTTTTTAAGTGATGAAGGTTTACAAGAGAATGTACTGCCGATCCCTATGGCGCTCATGGTGTCAGCGATTCATCATCATCTGAGCCGAAAAAGGATTCGTAGTAAAGTCTCTTTGATTTGTTTAACAGGCGACGTGGTTGCAGATCATCATGTCGCCTGCTTGATCGGGATGGGCGCCAGCGCGGTCTATCCATATATGGCTTATGAATTGATTCGAGAACATTTTGCCGACGGAGATTGGCCGAACCACATGAGCAATTATCGCTATTCGCTGGAAAAAGGACTGCTAAAAATAATGTCCAAAATGGGTATTTCGACCCTTACCAGTTATCATGGCAGTATGCTGTTCCATGGGCTTGGCCTTTCTCATGAGTTGCTGCAAAAATATTTCCCATCCATCAAATGTGTCATCGGCGGCCTCGGTTTAGCTCAAATACGCCTACAGCTTATCGATAGAAATTCTCATGCTTTTCGCCA
Organism: bacterium; assembly: GCA_046756745.1. Taxonomy (GTDB): domain Bacteria; phylum Zhuqueibacterota; class Zhuqueibacteria; order Oceanimicrobiales; family Oceanimicrobiaceae; genus JBHHWX01. The sequence continues at coordinate 2,571 of JBHHWX010000008.1, forward strand.
GGAAAACCCGTCTCTTGAAAAGAAAGGCTTTTTCAAGTTTCGTAAAGATGGCGAAGCCCATGGTTTTGCGCCATCCTATTTTAAGCAGATCCAAAAAATGGCAGCCGGAAACGGGATAAAGACAGCTAATAACGAAAAACTGGTATATTTGCGGGACTTATTGGATTATAAAAAAGGACAGGCGGTTCCATTGGAGCAGGTTGAAGAGTTATCTGAAATTTTGAAGCGCTTCGGCAGCGGAGGTATTTCATTTGGGGCCATTTCAGATGAATCACACCGCGTCTTAGCCCGAGGGATGCATCAGCTTTCCGCGCGCAGCAACACCGGCGAGGGAGGGGAACCGCAGGACCGTTTTGCGGCAGGCAATCCGGATAAGTCGGCCAATTCCTATGTGAAACAGGTAGCCAGCGGCCGGTTTGGGGTAACCGTCGATTACTTGGCCGCGGCGCGCGAAATACAGATTAAGATGGCGCAGGGCGCCAAGCCGGGCGAAGGCGGTCAGTTGCCGGGCCACAAAGTGTCGGTGGAGATTGCCAACGCGCGTTCTTCCACACCCGGGGTGCCGCTCATTTCGCCGCCGCCCCATCACGACATCTACAGCATCGAGGATATTGCCCAACTTATTTATGACTTAAAACAGGTCAATCCCAGGGCAAAAGTATCCGTGAAGCTCGTCGCCCAACCGGGTGTCGGCACCGTGGCTTCAGGTGTGGCCAAGGCTGGTGCGGACGTTATCCTCATCAGCGGCGCAGATGGCGGAACTGGGGCCAGCCCACTGGGTTCACTTAAACATGCCGGCCTGCCCTGGGAGCTTGGGCTGCCCGAAACCCACCAGGCGCTCGTTGCCAATGGCCTGCGTTCTCGTGTTACCCTGCGCGTAGATGGCGGGCTCAAAGACGCGCGCGACATTATTATTGCAGCCCTGCTTGGCGCTGAAGAATTCGATTTTGGCACGTCTCTTCTGGTCGCGGTCGGTTGTGTGATGGCGCGTCAGTGCCATTTGAATACCTGTCCCGCTGGAATTGCCACTCAAGATGAAAAATTGCAGAGAAGGTTTAAAGGCAAGCCGGAGCAGGTGGTAAACTATCTAACTTCTGTTGGCGAGCAGGTACAAAGACAGCTCAGTGAAATGGGTTTCTATGGTCTCGCCGACATTGTCGGTCGGACTGATTTACTTTCCATTAAGGGAGATTTGCGTGATTATGTTGCTGAGAAAGGACTCGATCTGTCGGCGATTTTGAATCCGGAAGCAAAACGCGGCCTGCCTCTGGAGAGCCAGGTTAAATACCAACAGACAGCGGTCCGTAAGAACCGGCATTTAGATGAATTGGTGATGGAAGAAACACGGCCGGCCATGATGACCCACGGCCAGGCAGTTGTCAATAAGACCGTCAGAAATACCGATCGGTCTATTGGAACCAGACTTTCCGGAGAACTGGCGTTTTTATACGGCCGGGGGAATTTTAACGGTTCTATTCAATACCGTTTAACCGGTACAGCCGGACAAAGCTTCGGAGCCTTTCTTATTGATGGGGTTGAACTGCGTTTGCAAGGCGTTGCCAACGATTATGTGGGCAAAGGTATGAGCGGTGGCTTGATAACCATTCGGCTGCCTAAAGAAATTCGCGCTCAGCAGAAGACCCAGACCGTGATCGGGAATGTTGCTTTATACGGTGCGACAGGCGGCACGTTGCTGGTGGCCGGTCGGTCTGGTGAACGATTTGCCGTACGTAACAGCGGCGCTTCCGCTGTCGTTGAAGGTGTGGGCAATCATGGCTGTGAATACATGACTCGTGGCACTGTTGTGGTGTTGGGGGAATTCGGACAGAATTTTGGCGCCGGAATGACCGGAGGCGTGGCCTATATTTACTGTCTTGCGGAGGATTGTCTGGATAACCTGAACACAGATTTCGTGCGTACTGATTCGCTCGCAGCGGCCGATGAAGGGCTGGTGCGTAATCTTTTACGACAGCATCATTTTCGCACCGGCTCTATCGTAGCCGATTATATCCTAAAAGACTGGAACGAAGAAAAAAACCGCTTTGTTAAAACGATCCCTAAAGCACTCGACATAATCGATTTTAAAAAAGTCTATGATCAGCAGGTGGCGTTGCGCCTGGGTGTGGTCTTGAACGAGTAAAAACTGTATGCGATAATTAAAAAGGCACTCCAATGAATGCGGAAAGATTGGCAGGGAGCGACAAGTCGAACGCTGCCAAGAATATGACGTTTTGAGTCAAGAAATCAGAGCAGAAGGTGATAGTTCGTCTCGACGTCTATGAAGCGCGAAGCAGTCAGGATTATGTTTTCACTCAAAATAACTGCACAAATCCCTTGATTTTTTTAAAGTTGTTTGCAACATTTCTATAGGGCCTTTCTTAGGGCAAATCCACACTGTTTGTTAGACTCACAGATATTGAACCGGAGGGATCTTTATGGATGGAATCACAATTTTTTCAATTTTCTTTGCACTCTTCATTGTGGTAATCGTTGCTTTAGGCGTCCGCATTGTGCCGCAGGGAAGCAAACAATTTGTTGAAAGACTTGGTAAGTATCGCACGACGCTTATGCCGGGGATGAATGTAATCATTCCGCTAATCGACTCTGTTGTCCAAGAAGTGACCTCAAAAGATATTGTTTTGGATATCCCCTCTCAGGAGGTTATCACCAAGGATAATGTCGTCATCGTTGCCAATGCGGTGGCTTATATTAACATTGAGAACCCTGCAAAATCGGTCTATGGCGTTGAAGATTACAACATCGCCATTCAAAACTTAGTTCAGACGACTCTTCGCTCCATTATTGGAGAAATGGATCTCGATGATGCGCTGTCGTCGCGCGAAGTGATCAAAGCGAAATTACGCGCTGGAATTTCCGATGACATTAGAACCGACTGGGGGGTGGCGTTAAAAACCGTAGAAATTCAGGACATCAATCCCTCTGAAACCATGCAAAAAGCCATGGAAGAGCAAGCCGCTGCTGAAAGGGCGCGCCGGGCGGCGGTTTCGCGCGCTGAAGGCGAAAAAAGCGCCGCCATTCTCGAGGCCGACGGCCGGCTGGAAGCTTCCAAACGGGATGCGCACGCAGCGATTGTTCTGGCTGAAGCGAACCAGCGCGCTATTCAAAAAATATCTGAGGCCGTTCCGGCTCACGAGTCGCCGATCATGTTTATACTCGGCGAGAAGTATATCGAAGCGATGAAAAAAGTGGCGAATTCACAAAACACCAAGGTGGTGATTTTGCCCGCCGATATCCCGGCGGCAGTCAAAGGAATCATGAGCACCCTGGGCAAGTAGGGTACGTGGCTCAGGAGAGATAAAACAAAATCTATCATCTCCCGATTGCCTATGGCGTCATTCATGGCACATGAGAATGACCTAATGACGCTGACAGGTAAATGACGCTGAAAGCATATGACAGACACTTGCGTTGTCATTTCGCTTCGCTGTCATTTGCTGAAAAACGTGCTCTGTTTGTCGAAGATCCCGAGTTTTACTTTTCGGGGTAAACCGGAGTTAAAGTAAAAATAAGAAAAACAAAGAAAACGAAAAATTCCGGGATACGTTTCATGGTTTTGACTCCTTTCCTAATGTGATTTACAATAATTTGCTAAACTGTTCCAAACAACCTATCCAACCTTGATTGTGTTTGTCCCGTTGTTCCTGGTTTGGAAATCTTTCATGTTTTAGCTCAACTTCCGTTAATTCGCCTTTTCAAGAGAATCGAACTGCCCCTCCCAAAATTTTTTGTATGTGGTGAGCCAATCCACTGCTTCTTTCAACGGCTCCGCAAGAAGACGACAACGGTTCACCCGGCCCTCTTTCTGGCGAATGATCAGTCTGGCGTTCTCCAGAATACCGAGATGTTTCGAAATGGCCGGCAACGACATGTTGAACGGCTTCGCCAGTTCGGAAACGGTAGAATCCCCTTCTGAAAGAGTAGTGAGAATAGCCCGACGGGTCGAGTCCGCTAGAGCCATAAAAATGGTATCCAGAGAGTGGGTATAATACTTAACCATACGGTTAAAGATACTACCTTCAAGATTTAATGTCAATAAAAATTTTGAACTCCGCCGGGTCAAGTTATAAAAATATAATCCGTTGGGTTGTTTCTATCCGTTGGAGACCTATTGGATTGCGGTTCATCCGCGTTAGGAGAAAAGCGATGCGGCTTTCTAAAATCCCCATCCCACAGAAATATCTTGTGGCTGTGCCTAACTTATAGTATATTAAAATCGTGGAATTATTTTTCGAGACAGCGGATATTTCTGAGATGAAACAGCGACTTCGTAAATACGCACGTTTAAAAGACAGCGAATAGAGGTTCGCCCGAATGGCGAACTCTAATAAGAAGAAAGGGATATATTTTATGGGATTAACAAAGGTAACAACAAAACTGGTAAACTTTCAGAACCCCCAAAAAAGCTACGAGGAGATCTTTTTAGTTGATACAGGCGCCACTGATTCGATGGCCCCAGCAGATCAATTGGAAAAGATCGGCATTAAAAAAGAAGGCAAAATGTCCTATGAGCTCGCGGACGGTACCGTTAAGGAATATTTTTATGGTCTGGTACGCATCGAATTTATGGGAGAGATTACAGCAGGGCGAATCATTTTTGGAGAACAGAATTCAGAACCTCTCTTAGGCGTCACGGCTCTCGAGTCCGTTGGGATTATGGTTGACCCCGCAAATAAAACACTCCAAAGACTTCCCGCAATCCCGTTAAAATCGAGCGCTCGAACTTCACACATTTAAACATCAAAAAAATTAAAGGATCCCTATGAAAAATAAATCTCTTTTTTCCATCAACCTGTTTTGTTTGTGTCTGCTTTTCAATTTCAGTTTCGGTTGCAAATCGGAAAAAAAGGAAGTCGCCGTAGCAAACAATCCTATGAACGTGGACCCAAATGAATATTTGTCTAAAATTAAGCTGCCGCCCGGGTTCAAAATTTCTATGTACGCCGAGAATGTTGAAGGCGCCAGGTCTTTGGCGCTGAGTCCCAACGGAACGCTGTTTGTCGGAACGTTTCAGCAGCGGGGCAAAGCCCCCGGTAAAGTGTATGCGGTTGTGGACAAGGACCGGGATTTCAAAGCGGACGAGGTGATCACGATTGCAGAAAATCTGAATCTTCCCAATGGCGTTGCGTTGCGTGACGGCGATCTTTATGTAGCAGAAATCTCCAGAATCCTGCGTTTTGATAACATCGAAGAAAATCTCGTCGATCCTACGGAACCCGTCGTCATCAACGATACCTATCCTACGGATAAATGGCACGGATGGAAATTTATCCGGTTTGGACCGGATGGGAAATTGTATGTTCCGGTAGGAGCGCCGTGCAATATCTGCGAGCCGGACGACATATACGCTTCGATTACCAGAATGAACCCTGACGGTTCCGGCCGCGAGATTTATGCCAACGGCATTCGCAATACCGTTGGTTTTGATTGGCATCCGGAGACAAAAGAATTGTGGTTTACGGACAACGGCAGAGATGAAATGGGCGACGACATTCCGCCGGAAGAGCTCAACCATGCCCCGCAGCCGGGCCTGCATTTTGGCTTCCCGTACCGCTATGGCAAGAAGCTCGTTGATCCTACTTTCAAGACCGACAGGAAAGATGAATACTTTCAGCCGGCCGCTCTTGAAATGCCGGCACATACCGCTGCGTTGGGTATGCGCTTCTATACGGGACAGTCCTTTCCAACAGAATATCAACACCGGATCTTTATCGCACACCACGGCTCCTGGAACCGGACTCAGCCTGACGGCTATCGTGTGTCTGTAGTCACGCTGCGAGGCAATCAAGCGGTGCGTTATGAGAATTTTGCAACCGGCTGGCTGATCGACGATCATTATTGGGGCAGGCCGGTGGACATTGAAATGATGCCGGATGGGTCGTTGCTGGTTTCCGACGATTTCGCCAATTGTATTTACCGAATCAGTTTTGAAGGTTAGTTTCTAAGCCTTTTCGCAGACCTTGCTGCGAAAAAGTGGCTGGCACAGCCATGGCGAAAAGGAAATTCGAAATCCTAAGCACGAAATTCGAAACAAATCCCAAAAAACAAAACAGAAATGACCAAAACGATAAAGGCCGAGATTGTTTTGAACATTTGAATTTTAAGTTTCGGTATTGTTTCGGATTTCGATATTCGAATTTAGAATTTAGGCGTTTCAACATATCGATAACAACTTTGTCGATGTGGTGCTGTAAGCGCCAATAATGCAGAGGCCACGCTTGATGCGCCTGAGACTTCTCATCTTATTTTTCTTGTTGACAACCTATATCATTCCGCTCCGTGCACAAAGAGTTTTTCCTCAAGATCAAGACTCAACTGCCAGGACAGAGTCGGCGCTCTTTTTCCTGGACGCGGTCATTGTCACCGCTTCTCGCAGCGAGCAGCCGCTTTTGGAAGTGCCACACGCGATCACCGTCTTGCTGGACACGGAAATTCAGCGTGCGAAAGCCGGCCTTTCTTTGGAGGAAATCTTACGTGAAACGCCCGGGGTTGTTGTCAACAACCGGCACAATCTCTCGCAAGGGGATAGAATCAGTATCCGGGGGATAGGCAGCCGCGCCTCCTTTGGCGTCCGCGGTATCAAAGTTATGCTTGACGGCATCCCCCTGACCATGCCGGATGGACAGTCGCAATTGAACAACCTCGACCTAGGCGCTGCCGGAAAGATAGAGGTGCTGAGGGGGCCGAGCTCATCTTTATACGGCAATGCCTCCGGGGGGCTTATCAAGATACAATCCCACCTGCCGGCAAACAAGCCGGTGTTTCTGCAGCCTCACGTTATCCTCGGCGAACACGGACTGCGGAAATGGCAGGCCAGACTATCTGGCGGCGCCGAACGACATGGTTATGTTTTCAATACCGGCAGTCTGACTTTCGACGGTTTTCGCGAACATGCAGCGGCTAAAATCAACTCCTTGAGTGGAATCACCCGGCATAACCTCAACCAACACCTGCGCCTCAATACCGTGTTCTGCTATGTCGACGCGCCGTACCTGTTTAATCCGAGCTCCCTCTCGAAAGAGGATGCGCGTTCCAGGCCGGAAGACGCGCGTTTTTTCGTGTTATCGCAGGGGGCGAGCAAGCGCGTAGAGCAGGTCCAAGCTGGGGCGACCGTAACGTTTGAGAAAAAAAAGAGTCGGCTGGAAACCACCATCTACGGCGTGACTCGATCCTTACTCAACCCCATTCCCGGCCGGATCATCGAGCTTGACCGGAAAGCGGGAGGAGTGCGCACAGTTTTTAACAAGCGATTCGGCGACAATCGCGTCATTCTGTTAACTGTGGGGGGCGATCTGGAAATCCAACACGATGAGCGTCGTGAATTCGAGAACCGTGGAGTGCCCAGTGAGCTTGTCGGCGCCCTGCACAATAATGATTTACATGATGTACGACGTGCAACCGGTGAATCCCGAGGATTGGGAGTCGCCGCCTTTTGCTGCTAACCTATTTCAAAAAGAGTTGGGGACCGTCGTTATGGGCCGCGGTGCGACCAACCAGAAGGGACCGGAGCGGGCGTTTCTCAACGCAGTGGCTTCGATCATCGCGGTTAACGGCACGCTGCCTGTCAACCTCATGGTCTTGGCTGAAGGCGAAGAGGAAATCGGTTCGGTGCATTATCCTGAGCTCGTGGATAAATATGAAGCGCGTTTGAAAACAGCTAACGGAGTATTTTTCCCGTTTAATTCACAAAATCCAGGCGGCGATCTGCGCATGAGTTTAGGGGTAAAAGGCATTCTCTATCTGGAGCTGGAGGCAAAAGGCGGCAGTGCCGGCGGCCCGACAAAAAGTGAAATCCACGGTTCCTACAAAGCGTTGGTAGATGCGCCGGTTTGGCGCTTGACCCAGGCTCTGGCCAGTATGACCACCCCTGACGGTAATACCATTCTCATTCCCGGATACTATGACGGCATACGCCCCCCTACCGGAGAGGAACAACGGCTTATTAACGGTGTGCTGGCGAACTGGAACGAAGAGCAAATTAAAGATTTACTCGCTGTGAAACGCTGGGTTGATGACATCAGCGGACGGGACGCGATTTTACGTTATCTTTATGAAGTGACCTTAAACATCGACGGTATCTGGGGCGGCTATACCGAAGAAGGGGCGAAGACGATCCTGCCTCACAAAGCAACCGCGAAAGTCGATTCCCGTCTGCCTATGGGTGTCCGTCCCGAGCGTTGTCTGGAGCTCATTCGTTTACATCTCGAGCAAAACGGTTTTCCCGACATCGAGATTCGTCAGCTTTACGGTTATCCTGCATCGCAGACCTCCATCGACGCGCCACTCGTGCAGGCGGCGATAGCTGTTTTCAATAAGTGGGCGAAAACCCGTGAAGTCTGGCCGCGCCTGGCAGGAAGCGCTCCGTTTTACCAGTTCACCGAGCGTCTCGGATTGCCGCTGGTTTTCAACGGTCTTGGCCACGGCTCCGGGGCTCATGCTCCGAACGAATACATGGTTATTTACCCGAACGAAGGCTCTAAAATTGCCGGACTGGCCGAGATCGAAAAGGGATACGTGGATATTCTTTTTGCTTTGGCCGACATCCGTCCTGTCGTTACCCAAAAAAGGGATTTCCACTGAGGCTTATCCGAGCCAAAACGCCTGAAAATAAATTTTCAGGCTCATAGCTCAAGTCGGCTGAAGCCGACTATCTCCCGTCTTAACTCAACCGGCTCAGTCATCTTTCGATGACTTTAGCTATGAGCCCTATATTTTGGCCTGCCGGCTTCAACGAAAGATGTGGGTAACGATAAGGGCAAGAGGAGGCAAGTTCAGTCCTACAGGGTGGCTAAAACAAGATTAAATCATGTCCCCATATCCCAGGAATTTAAATAATGCTCTTGCTCCGCTGTTAATGCATCGATGGTCACTCCCATGGATTTCAGCTTAAGAGTGGCCACCCAATTCTCAACTTCAGCGGGCACATTGTACACCTTCGCGCCTAATTGACCGGCGTTTTGAATCACATACTCTGTGGCCAGGGCTTGAGTTGCAAAGCTCATATCCATGACCGATGCCGGGTGCCCTTCTGCCGCGGCCAAATTGATCAACCGGCCTTCGCCGAGAAGGTTAATCCTGCGGCCATCCTGCATAACATATTGATCGACGAAATTCCGCACGTCTTTTCGGACTTCTCCGGAAAGTTCTGTGAGCGCGTCGATATCGATTTCCACATTAAAATGCCCGGAATTTGCAACCAGCGCCCCATCCTTCATCGCTTCAAAGTGCTCCTTTCTCAACACATGAATATCGCCGGTTAACGTGATAAACAGATCGCCGATCTTCGCCGCTTCCAACATCGACATCACCCGGAAGCCATCCATAACCGCTTCCAATGCGCGAACCGGGTCCACTTCGGTGACGATCACACTGGCGCCCATGCCAGCCGCACGGCTGGAGACGCCTTTCCCGCACCACCCATACCCAGCGACCACAACGTTTTTCCCGGCTAAAAGGATATCTGTCGCACGGATAATTCCATCGATAGTAGACTGACCTGTCCCGTAGCGGTTATCAAACAAGTTTTTTGTCACAGCGTCGTTGACCGCGATAACGGGAAATTTCAAAGCGCCGTCGCGTTCCATGGCGCGCAAACGAATCACGCCGGTAGTCGTTTCCTCCATACTGCCCAGGATATCTTTTGCAACTTCCGGATAATCGGAGTTGATAGCTGAGACCAAGTCGGCGCCGTCGTCCATGGTGACCACAGGGTGATGCTCAATTGCGGCGTTGATGTGTTTGTAGTAGGTTTCGTTATCCTCGCCCGTGATAGCGAAAACCGGAATTTCATAGTCCGCAACCAGCGATGCGGCAACGTCGTCTTGCGTTGAAAGCGGATTGGAAGCGCATAAAACCAAATCAGCCCCTCCAGCTTTCAAGGATCGGGCTAAATTTGCGGTTTCAGCAGTGACATGTAAACAGGCAGACATCTTTCGCCCTTTCAAAGGCTTTTCATCCTCAAACTTTTTGCGGACTTGTCGAAGAACGGGCATATCGTTATCGGCCCATTCGATGCGCCTCTTTCCCTCTCTCGCTAAGCTCAGGTCTTTTATATCGTAATTCACAGAGATACCTCCTTACTAAACTAAATAATTTTTATGATTAATTCAAAAGGTGACCTTCTTCATTGATCGAAAACTTGTTGATTATAAAAGAGATCTATACAGTTGGATACGAACATTATTTAAAAATCAAAAGAAGGTCACCTTTTTACTGTTCATTCAAATGTGGTTTATTATCCTTTTGCCAAGTCTTTGGCTTTATCCGTTTTTTCCCAGGTAAAACTCTCTTCCGTACGCCCGAAGTGTCCGTACGCGGCGGTTTTCTTATAAATAGGCCGGCGCAAATTGAGCATTCTGATAATTTCTTTCGGTGACAAATCGAAATGTTTTGTCACCAGTTTCGCAATATCCTCGTCCGGCATTTGGCCGCTTCCGAATGTGTTGGCGTTCACGGAAACCGGCTGCGCCACGCCGATGGCATAAGCCAATTGAATTTCACACTTATCAGCCAATCCGGCGGCGACGATATTTTTTGCGATATATCTGGCTGCGTAGGAAGCCGAGCGATCGACCTTCGTCGGGTCCTTCCCGGAAAAAGCGCCGCCGCCATGCCGGCTATAGCCGCCATAAGTATCGACGATGATTTTTCGGCCGGTCAAACCAGTGTCGCCATGTGGACCGCCCACGACAAATCTGCCGGTGGGATTCACATGATAAATGATTTCGTTTTCATCATAAAAATCGGAAGGGATGACCTGTCTGATCACTTTTTTGATGATATCATCGCGTATCTTCTCCTGTGTCACATCGGCGTCGTGTTGAGTCGAGACCACAACCGTCTTGACCTTGACCGGTTTCCCGTTTTCATAAAGAACGCTGACTTGTGATTTCCCGTCAGGGCGAACATACGGCAGAAGACCTTCCTTGCGAACTTCAGCCAACTGTAAAGTCAACTTGTGAGCCAGCATGATCGGCAGCGGCATCAGTTCTTTGGTCTCGTTACAAGCAAAACCGAACATCATTCCCTGGTCGCCGGCCCCATCACGGTCCACACCCATTGCAATATCGGGAGATTGCTGCTGGATGGTATTGATCACGGCGCACGTTAAGTAATCAAATCCGTAACTTGCGTCTGTATAACCGATCTCCCTAATGGTTCCTCGTACTAAACTGGGGATATCGACATACGTTTCCGTGGTGATTTCTCCTCCTACCATAACCAAACCTGTTGTCACGTAGGTTTCACACGCAACCCGGCCATAAGGATCATCTTCTAATATGGCATCGAGCACGGCATCTGAAATCTGATCGGAAATTTTATCCGGGTGTCCTTCGGTGACCGATTCAGAAGTGAATAACATTGAAGACATGTATTTCTCCTTATATTAATAATTGATGCACACACAATCTATTTAGTGATTGACCGAAAACTTGATTTTTCATGTCTTTGCGAGCGTTTCTCAACGAAGCAATCTCCTATTAGGGCACGGCATGAGATTGCATCCGCAAAAATGCCTTGCAATGACAGCTATGTTAATAGTTTTCGGTCACTCACTATTTATACGACCAGATTTCCTATGTGCGAAATTACATTCTACTTTTTAAGTAGTCGATATTCTTAACAGGCGTAGGGTCCACTTTATTCATAGCGGCTAAATACAAGCTGCTCATATCACCTAAGAAAATCAACGAGAACAAACGTGCTAACAGCGAATCCCCGGTACTCTCAACCTCAAGAACAGCCGAACTATGATTTTCGATAATCTCTTTCGTAATTTCCATTCTTTTTTTTATCTGCTCATGATCGGCTTTGTCTTTTAAAAAAATCACTTGAAAGGTTTTGTTCAGCACCGTGCACGGCCCCCAGCCGACGATTTCATTATGATTAAGCTCGGGAAAGGCGTTGGCAAAAGCCAAGACTTTACTGTTTTCCGAAAACTGTCCCTTCCAACGCTGCGCAACCGGGGCAAAGCGTGTGGCAGAGGCGTAAATAAGGGGTATTTTACCGAAGAGCTTTCGACTGAGCTCTATGGCTGGATTGTCCTCTCTTGTTGGGTGATAAGCCTCTTTGAGTTTTCCCAAAACAGCCACGGTTTCCAATATCGCAGTTTCAGGGTTTTCGATGAGACCGGCATAGTAAAAGCCATATAAAAGAGAGATACTCATATATCCGAGCGCCGCCCTGGGTTGAAAACCTGCGGGGATAGTAAAAACCGGATAGCCGTGCGACAGCGCCTTTTCGGTTAAAACGCCGCCCGAAGTGATACCCACGATATGGGCTGTTTTTTGACGGGCACGGTCATATGCCGATAACGTTTCTTCGGTATTGCCGGAATAGCTCGACACGAAAACAAGTGAATTGTGATCGATAAATTCAGGCAGAGTGTAATCCCGGTTTACGAAAACCGGAATCCTCAGTTGTTCGGCTAACAACGCATGCACGATGTCTCCTCCGATAGCCGATCCTCCCATTCCGGTGATGCAGACATTGGAAATTTGGGAGGGAGCTAACTTGAGCTCAAAACTCTCTGCGCGCTCTTTCGCTTGTTGCACTTGATCCGGAAAGTGCAGAACACGGTCAAGCATTTTTTGAGAGTCAAATTTTGTAAGGGGGCCGTTGTTCAAGTCAGACATGCTTTTCGAAAGGGTTGCAAGGATCCTTTTGCTTAGATTACCAAGTCCTTAAATTTCTGCCGCATCACTTTGGTCATGAAGCGCTCGACTTCGGAAGCTTTCTCAAATTCCAAAACTTTTTTGGCGATTCGAACCGCTTCCCGATGTTCGACAGAACGGATGATTTTTTTAATTTCCGGGAGGAAAAGCGGGCTTACACTGAATTCATCTAATTCAAAACCGAGCAGGATCAAAGTTGCCAAAGGATCGCTTGCCATCTCGCCACACATACCCACCCAAACGCCTTCCTCATGTCCTGAGCTGATAATATCCCGGATGCTGCGCAAAACGGCAGGATGCAAATGTTTATAAAGATAGGCGATACGTTCGTTGCCGCGATCGACAGCTAAAATATATTGCACCAGGTCGTTGGTTCCGATGCTGAGGAAATCCACTTCTCTAGCGATTTTATCAGCGAGAATCGCCGCCGAAGGGACTTCGATCATCACCCCGATTTCGATTTCGGCATTGTAGAGTATTTTCTCTTTAGCAAGCTCGGACTTTGCTTTTTCCAATGCATTCTTGCATTCCAAAACTTCATCCAACCCGGAAATCATCGGAAATAATATTTTTACATTACCCAGAGCGCTGGCGCGTAAAATCGCTCGTAGTTGGACATTAAAAATTTCTTGCTTTTCCAGAGAGATCCGAATTGCGCGCCATCCCAAAAAAGGATTTTCTTCGTGGGGCACTGTTATCGATTCAGGCTGTTTATCGCCGCCTAAATCCATGGTTCGAATGATCACCGGGTCGTCTAAGAATCGTTTGACGATTTTGCTGTATTCACCATATTGCTGCTCTTCTGTCGGCAATTCGCTATTGGCAAGATAGATGTAATCACTGCGGTATAAACCAATACCTTGAGCGCCGTGAGTTTTAGCGGATTCGACTTCGTCGGAGAATTCCAAGTTCGCGGAAAGCTCGATTTCCTTGCCATCCAAGGTCACAGAGGGTAAATTTCGAAGGGCGACGAGCTTACTCTCGACTTCATAGTATTTGTTCCTCTGCTCACGATAGCGGTTTAACAATTTTTCTTCAGGCCGGATAATAATTTTGCCTTCGTTGCCATCGACAATAATACGGTCGCCCTCGGAGACAAGCGATGAAATGTGTTCCAGTCCGGCAACAGCCGGAACTTCCATAGAACGCGACATAATGGCGACGTGTGAGTAGCGCCCTCCTTGTTCGGTTGCAAATCCCATCACTTTTCTTCGATCCAACATAACGGTGTCTGAAGGAGTTAAGTCCGTTGCGACAATCACACCGGAGCCCTCCAGCTTACTGAGATAGTCCCTCCGGTCACCTTGAAGATGGCGAATCACACGACGCGTCACGTCTATTAAATCCAAAATCTTGCCCTGAAAATACTCTCCAGAAGTTTTTAAGAGTGCATTTTGGTATTTTTGCATGGTATCGTAAAAAGCAAGCTCAGCGCTCTTATTTTCATCACGAATTCCGTGCAGGGTGTCTTCGTTGATTAAACTGTCTTCGAGTAAAAGTTGATGGACATCGAAAATTTTTGCGCTGTCTTCTCCGATTCTACGGGCAACTTTATTTTGCAGTGCTTTGATTTCTCTCTTTGCTTGTTTGATCGCTTTATTGAATTTTTCAACCTCCGCACTTTTTTCGGAATCCTCTACGGTTCGCGGATGAATTTTAATAAATTCTCCCTGTAAGAGAAAGACTTTAGAAATAGCTATCCCTGGAGAAACAGAGATTCCTTCTAAAACGCACGTACGGCTTTTGTTTTGTTTTGGATTCATGAAGGATTCTTAATCTTCGTTGAATTTGTTCTCAACCAAAGACACCAAAGTTGCGATTGCCTGCCGCTCATCGTCACCCTCGACGGTAATGGTGACGACACTACCCTTTTCTGCGGCTAACATCATCACGCCCATAATACTTTTTCCATTCACTTCGTGATCGTCTTTACCTAAAAACACGTTCGATTTATACTTCGCCGCCGTTTTAACAAACTGCGCAGCCGGCCTTGCATGCAGACCTAACTCATTCCTAATTTCGACTTTTTTTTGAACCATCCTGTTAGAGATTTATGCCCGTTGCAAGTGTGCTTAATATCGTGTGTGCAATTCCGGCCAATGTCATCAGCGCGATAAGCGCCTTAGGTACAGACCACTTCCATTTCAGAAAAACCCACATCAAAATCAACCCAGAAAGAAATGCCAGTAACGACTTGAAATTTATAATATAATGAGTATTGATTGAAAGCACAATCAATACTCCAAGTAGGATCGCGCCGCTTTTGTTCAGAGCATCGATAAGCCCCTTAAAACGTCCTAATGTTACTTTCTTGGTGATATTGAATCCCTGGTTATACCCCTCGATGCTGCCTTTGATCCTGACATAAAGATGGGGTATATTATAGGCCACAAGGAAAACCACCGGTCCAAGGATTCCGAAATAGAGCGCGCTTAAAATTCCGAGCATCGCGCTTATCGGTCTAACCAAACACCAGAAAATTTGATCGCCAAGGGCGGCGAGCTGTTCGCTCATCCGTTTCTTAAAGCGCTCGGGCGACACACTTTCAGACGCGCCGGCGACGAGTTGTTGTTCCGCCAGTTTTATGGTGGCGCCAATTATCCAGGTTGACATGTACGGGTGCGTATTAAAAAATTCAAGATTCCTATTTAAGAAATGAATTCTGTCCGCCTTGTTTTTTATCAACTTTTTAACAAAGGGCAGAACAGAGAAACAATATCCAAGCCCTTGCATCCGTTCCGGGTTCCACCCGGCTTGTAAAAACAAGGACCTGTAAAAAAGATGAACGATAGCACGCGGTTTGAGGTTCCCCATAGACATCACTCAAAATAACCAAATGACAGTTCCGATAATCGCTCCAATCGCCGTAAATTTCAATGCCTTTCGCTGCAAAAAATGCCAAATCAGCGCTCCCATGCCTGCTCCGAGAAGGATAGGTTTAAACAGCGTGACATTCCAGGTCGCAGTAAGAGAAGACATTTCTAACAAAGAGTCACATAAATTAAGGCTTATGACAAACAGCAGCGCACAAAACACAACTCCGAACGTAAAGGCGCCCAACACGCTGAGATAATTGAACAGGGTAATTTTGGCCACACTTCCTTTCTGCGCTGCGCTGTCTGCTTTGTAAATCAGAAGACAGTTGAAATGGCGCAGCTTCTCTTGAAACGGGATGAGCGCCCAGCTCCAAATGCACCCGAGAAGGATAGAGAGAAAGAGAACGAGCTCCGTCTCCCCGGACCAACTTGCACTCAAAACAGCGGCAACTCCGGCCGCAATGTAAGCCCCCAGATTTCCTACGGAAACTTTCGCTCCCCCGGTAGGAAATTCAACCAAATAGGGCATCTGCATGAGTAACCCCACGGTTAATCCAATCGTGATATTTCCAAAAATCCATCCTGCGATTGTACAGGCGACTAAGGGTTGCGAAATGGCAAATTGACCCACGGCGTCGGTATCGAGATAAACAATGCCCGCTACAAAACAATAAGTCAAAAAATGGCCATCCATCACAAAACCGAAAATGAGTCGAGATTATGCTTTCCTGGCCGCGATAAAGTGCAGTAAGTGCGAAAGATTCTCCCTTCCCAACGATGCGGGTAATTCGCGAAGATTTGCTTTTGCAGAAATCAAGAAGTTGTCGATCGCCCTTTTTGCTGCCTCTATCGAGCCAATTTCTTTGAATAACTTTTTCATTTTGCTGATTCGTAAACGAAGCGTTGCTGAATTATTCAAGGTTTGCATCAAAAGCTGTCTTGTTTGCATATCAGCATGAGAGAAGGCGTGTACCAAAAGGTAGGTCTGCTTTTTGCGATTGATGTCGCTGCCGGATTTTTTGCCCAGTGTTTGCTCGTCGGAAATGATATCCAACAAATCGTCTTGAATTTGGAAGGCGCACCCCAGGTTATGCCCGAACTCTCCTAAAAAATGTATTTGGCTTTTTGACCCGCCCCCGATGATTCCGCCAATTTTCGTACAAATGTTCAACAATCGAGCGGTTTTTTTGCTGATCATGCGCAAGTAGTCATCAAGCGAGACTCCGTTTCTATTTTCAAAGTCGGAATCGAGAGCCTGACCTTCACAAAGGTCGAGGATACCACTTGTGAAAATTTGAGCGATTTCGTGAACTCTCGGCGACCGGGTTTGTAAAAGCGCCTTGTAGGCCAGGGAAACCAAACCATCTCCCGCCAACAACGCAACGTCTGAATCCCATTTAGCGTGAACTGTCGGTAAGCCGCGCCGCGTGTCGTCCTGGTCCATGATGTCGTCGTGAACTAACGTGAAGTTATGTAATAACTCGACAGCAAGCGCAGCGTCCAAACTGGCCGCAGCGTCTCCCCCTAAAGCCTCACAAGCAAATATTAATAAGATGGGTCGAATCCTTTTTCCACCGCTCTCCAGGACGTATTTAATCGGCTCGTACAAGTTCGCGGGTTCACGCGTATTCAAAAAACTCTTGATCCGGGTGTTGATCAAACCCTGATAATCACGCAAGGTCGTTTTGAATTCCGAATTTGTTGACTCCGCACTGATAGTGAATGTATGATTGTGTGTCACGGCTCTCATCATTTCTTATTATCGATAAAGTCAATAAAGGTACCGAATTCGGGTTAGAGAAGCAAGTAAAACTTTCCTAACAAGAGATAACGGATTGAGAGTAGGTGATGGCCGCGGTACGAGAAAACCGAGGAGCTTTGGCCGAAAAGACTATTTTCTTAGCGAAGGCGTCCCCGCCGAGCGAGTTTAACTCCGACTCTGCCCAAAGACTCTCGGCGAGACAGCTTCGGGAAGTGATTTTGGACGTTTCCGCCAAGCTTCTACGGCCGGCGAGGATGGCTCAGTGAGTAGAACCCTTATTCATGACGTTATTGAAAAACTCTGTCAGGGTTCATGTTATTTCTATATATAGATGATTCATTTTTATAAATACTGCATACAGACACTTTTGCAAGACTCTAACCCTGACAGAGTTACAAATAGGATGGCTCAGTGAGTAGAACCCTTATTCATTCATAGCGCAAAGCGCCGATTGGGTGAAGACGGGCCGCTTTTGCTGCCGGGTAAATCCCGAAAAAAATTCCTACGACGGAGACGAATCCGATTCCTAAAAAAATAGACCACAAGGGAACAGATGCAGGCAGCGAGGTAAAAAGGCTGACAAGTTTGGCAAGTCCGAGACCCAACAAGACGCCGATCAGCCCGCCGATCTGACAAATCACAACCGCTTCGACCAAGAATTGTAAAAGAATATCGCGGCGTTTGGCGCCGACCGCTTTGCGGATTCCGATTTCCCGGGTGCGCTCGGTTACGGAGACCAGCATGATATTCATCACGCCGATACCGCCGACTAGTAAAGAAATCATACAGATTCCCACCGCTGCTGAAAAAATAATATTGGTCAGGCTCTTCCAAGTGTCCATAAGTGAATCCTTGGTCTGCACCTCGAAGTCATTTTCCTCACCTGGAGGAATCCCGCGTTCGACACGCAGGATGCCGGCGACTTCATCCATCGCCTCCTCTAACAAATCTGCGGACGTCGCTTTGACCGCAATCCCAATCGAGCGTTTTTCTCCATAGACTTTTTCAAAAGTGCTTATGGGCATCACAGCGATATTATCGCGGTTTTGGCCAAAAAAATTGCCTTTTTCTTCAAATTCACCGATGACCGTAAACCTGTGTCCATCGATGAGCACTTCTTTGTCAATGGCGTCTTCGAACGGGAAAAGTTTTTCGACAATATCCAGACCCAAAACCACAACGTGCTGCCGGTATTGGAGATCGACGTCAGAGATGAAACGTCCCCTCTCCACAAAAAAACCGTTGGTGAGTTGCCAGGATTGTGTGCCGCCGACTAAGAAGATATCCGGGTTGGTTCGTTTTCGTCCGTATTTGACAAACGAACCGAATTTCATGTCTTCGGGCGCTACTAAATTGACCAATTCGGCTCTTTCTTCAATAGCTTTCGCTTCGTCTATCGTGATGTTTTTACGATTTCGATATTTATTCATACTCAGGGTAACCGCAGGATATTTTTGGACATAAAACGTATTCCCGCCAATCACAGAGAGTTCTTTATCGACATGATTGTTGAGCCCTTGGATAAAAGTCTGCATCGCGATTACCGTCAACACTCCGATGACGATACCTAAAGTCGTCAGAATGGACCGCATTTTATTTGCCCGAATCGCGCTCAATGCTTCGGAAAAAACTTGTGTAAAATTGATGATTTTCATGATACTTACCTTTTGAACCAATGACCCCTCAACTACTCATATCTTAACGCCTCAATCGGATCGAGTTTTGCCGCTTTCGATGCCGGGTACAAGCCGAAGAAGATCCCGACGATCGAGGAAAAGCCGAAGCCGATGATGACGGAAAACAGGGAAGTTTCCGCAGGTATTGGAGCGACCGCATCGATGAGCATCCCGAGTCCAAAACCGAGGACAGTGCCGATGAAGCCTCCAAAAACACTGATAACCACGGATTCAACCAGAAACTGCCACAACACGTCCCGTCTTTTGGCGCCGAGCGCTTTGCGGATGCCGATCTCTTTGGTGCGCTCGGTCACTGCAACCAGCATAATGTTCATAATTCCGATGCCGCCTACCAATAACGAAATCGCGCCGATACCGATGGCGACGGCATAAAGACCGGCAGTCAACCCCTTATAAAGATTGGTGAGCACATCTTGCTGATTGATTGCAAAATCATCTTCCTTGTCTGCCGGCACCCGGCGCACCCGGCGCAAAATGCCGCGAAGCTCCTCTTTTGCCTCATCCAGCAGCAGCGCATCGACAACCTTGACCCGGATCATCAAGGAACGGCGAGAGCCAAACATTTTATAAAAAGCGCCAATTGGGACATAGATATTGATATCCAAATTTTGACCCAAAATGTCGCCCCGTTTTTCTAACACGCCGATGACTTCGGAAGGCATTCCGCCGATGAAAACTCTTTTATAAAGCGGGTCCTCGGATTTGAACAATTTGTTGGCGACCTCCCAGCCGATCACACACACATTACGCCGGTGTTTGACCTCGTAAGCGGTCATAAAACGCCCATATTCTGGAAAGGCATTGGCGACGTCTTTGTATTCTTCATTTGTGCCGTTAATCTGGACGCCGTTAATGATTTGGTTTTTATATTTTACGGATCGCCGCGTAAACGCCAGCGGCGCCACCGCTTCGGTAAGCGTTCCGGATGACGAAATCGCGTCCGCCTCTTTGAGGGTGATTTTTTTTCGGTTGCGATATTTGAAAAACTCTAAGCCAACAGTCCACGGCATTTTGGAAATGTAGAGGTTATCGGAGCCAAGATTGGAGATCTGGTCGGCGAAAGCATCGTCCAAGCCGTCGATAACGGTCAGAATGGTGATGATCGTTGCCACCCCGATCAGGATTCCCAACACGGTGAGAAAGGCGCGCAGCTTGTTTGCCCTGAGCGAGCTAAACGCCATGACCATGCCTTCCCAGAGATGAATCAGAGTTCGCGCTAATTTCATAGTATTCGTCCGTGTGCTCCTTGAAACTCCTGTTTCAAGAACGCCCGTTTTGTTTCACGACTTCGTCACTCTCGATCAATCCGTCGCGTAAACAGATAATTCGATTCGCATGTTCGGCGATATATTTTTCATGAGTGACTAATATGATCGTATTCCCTTGCTCGTAGAGTTTTTCAAAAATCTCCATAATCTCTTCGCCGGTCTTTGTATCCAAATTTCCAGTGGGTTCATCGGCTAAGATGATAGAGGGATTGTTGACCAATGCCCGCGCAATGGCCACACGCTGACGTTGTCCGCCGGAAAGTTCGTTGGGCTTATGAGTCACACGATCTCCAAGACCGACATTCTCTAACGCCTGGCGTGCGGTTTCCTTTCTCTGTGCAGAAGCAACGCCGCTGTAAATGAGCGGCAGCTCAACGTTATGCAAAGCGTTTGCACGAGGCAGAAGGTTGAACGTCTGAAAAACAAAGCCTATTTTCTTGTTGCGTATTGTGGCCAGATCATCATCGTCCATTTGACTGACGTCCTCGCCGCTGAAATGATAACTCCCATCGGTAGGAGTATCTAAACAGCCGAGAATGTTCATGAGAGTTGATTTTCCCGAACCGGAGGGACCCATGATCGCCACGTACTCGTTTTGAGCGATGGTTAAATCAATATTTTTTAAAGCCGGGACGTCAACTGCGCCTAATTCGTAAATCTTAGCTAAGTTTTTAATGTCGATAAGCATGTCACCTTTCCTCCACATCTATTCAGGCGTAGAAGCTTCGGAGTGCAAAACTTTAGTCTTGCAAAAGTTTTGCACTGTTTCAATGTAAGCCGCAACGCTAAAGCGCTGCACTCCGATACCCAAGTCTGAATCGTTACTTACTCTTTATCTCTCCGAAACCTTTTGGTCTTATTATTGATTTTGATTTTGCTCTTGTCTTTAAGCGTTTTTGACAAAACACGAAAACTCCCGGTCACGATTTCGTCGCCTTCCTCAACGCCGGCCACGATTTCGACATTTTTCTCGCTGCTGATGCCGGTATCGACAGGCATCATGTTCGCCACTCCGTCTTTTGTTACGAAGACCACCTGCACGAGCTTGTCTCTATCCGTGGCAGCGGCTTTCTCTGGCTTGTCGGTCGCGCCGTTCTGGGAGCCGCCGCTAAAAAGTTCCGCGTTGGCGTCGCGCGTCGAACCTTTCTTACGGCGCCAGGTTTTTTTGTTGAATTTGCCGGTCTCGCTGGTTGTGTCGCTGGGCGCCCGCATGGTAATGGCCTGGATAGGCACATACAAGACGTCCTCGCGTGTTTCGGTTCTGATATCCACAGTCGCGGACATACCCGGGCGCAGATCCGTCACATTATCTGTAATAAGAATTTTAACGTTGAAATTCGTGACTTCTTCCTGAGTTCCGCGTCCGCGGGTGGTCGCTGTGTGGGCAATTTCGCTCACATAACCATGAAATTGTACATCCGTGATGGCATCGACTTCGATGTCAGCGGCGTCACCCAGACTCACCAGCACCACATCGTTTTCATCGATTTCTGCGACCATTTCCATACGAGTCAAATCGGCAACCGTCATGATGACGTCGGCTTGAAACTGTGAGCCGAGCGCGATTTCGCCGGCCTCTTTATTTAATTGGGAGACGGTGCCGTCAATTGGAGAGATCAGGCGCGTTTTTGTGAGATCGTCATTGGCCTGTTTGACGTTCGCGATGGATAAGTCTACCTGACTTTCAGCTAATTCAAAATTAGCCTCGGCAGCCTCTAACTCAGCTTGTGAAAACAACTGTTTGTCAAACAAGCCATTCGCGCGGGTCAATTCACTTTTGGCCTTTTTGAGATTCGCTTTCGCAGACTTTAAATTCGACTGGGCGCGTTCATAAGCTGCTTCGTAACGGGTACGGTCCAGCTCAACTAACAACTGTCCCTTGGCGACGCGATCGCCTTCTTTCACCGGAAGATTTGTAATTTCCGCACTCACAAAAGCGGAAATCTTGACCTCCTTTTCCGGCTGAATCTTACCGGAACCCGAAACCAATTGCGTGATATCCCCTTGCTTGACTTTTGTTGTTTGCACTTCGATTACCTTGCCCCGGGCTTTGTTCAAATTAATAAAAACAAACCCGGCAATGACAACGAGGGCGACTGAAAAAATGACAATTTTTGTTTTCTTAGACATCAGTAGTTTCCTCCTTAAAGTAACCACATAACGCGCACTAAAATACTTGACATCTCTCTTCTTCTCAAGCGATGATACCAATCTCAGCAGCTTATTCTCGACTTCATAATGAAGCTCATCGATTTGCTGGAAATTTGAACAAATCGATCGCTCTTTGCCACACTTCCAGCTTCATGTACCCACGATTCTTATTACGCCGCTTTGTATAATTACCCATCCATCACTCCATTTCTCTCCATCACCCCATTACTCCATCCCTCCAAATACTCCATAACTCCAACGACTCCATAACTCTCATCACCTTTCTTCAGTCAAACCCATCGCCGCCTCTAATTGCGCTTGCGCAATCATCGCGTCGTATTTTGCTCTGACCAATGTTACGCGTGCTCGAGTGAGCGAGACCTGCGCTTCGGTCACCTCTAATTGCGTGCCGGCGCCGACACGGTAGCGTTCTTGCGCGAGACGGTATTCTTCTTCGGCGGCGCGGAGGTTTTTTTCGTTAATTTTAGAAATTGCGATAAACGCTTGCAGATTCAAGAGCGCTTGTTTGACTTCCAAATGGGTTTGCCGGCGTGTGTTGATCCAATTTTCTTTTGCAATCGAGTAGTTGGCGCTCTGTCTTGATATTTCAGCCGCATCCGCTAACCCATTAAAAATATCATAATTAAATGAAAAATCAATCGTCGCACGGAAATCTTTGCTCAGATCCCCATAAACTCTGCCAAACTGGGTGTTGCTTCTAAAATAATTTACACTGACGCCGATGGAAGGCAAAAACGCGCCTTTCGCTGCCTTGCGTCCGTATTCAGCCCCTTGCATATCGAATTCAAAACGGTGTAATTGGGGATTATTTTTTTCGGAAATTTTTATCGCATCTTCTAAAGTATATTTCGATGGTTGAGTGGCGATTTCCATCTCTGTGATGGTAATGGGCGTCTCGGGATCGCGTCCCATAGCGACATTCAGATTTCCCCTGGCGATTTTGACGATATTTTTTTGACTGATGGCATTGATTTGATCGTTGCCAAGCGTCACTTCGGAACGATAGACATCCACTTGCGCCACCGAGCCAATCTCGTACATACTTTGAGTTCTATTCAACTGCTCTTTACTTCTCTTGACCGCTTCGTTATATTCACGCTCGAGATTAACTGCCTTGAGCAGCTCAAAGTAACGTTGTTTGACCCTGGTATACACATTCTGGCGGGCTGAAGCCAAGTTACTGGACATCGCGTTATAAGACGCCTTCGATTGTTTGATGGTGTTCCAATTTCGTCCAAAATCAAACAACGTTTGACTGTATCGCAGCACAGCCGAATACGATGGCACGGTTGAGCTCCCAATTGTCGTCGTTCGACGCTCAACAATGACTTCTCCGGTTGTCGTATCGAATCCCACCGGGTTGAGCTGCTGAATAGCCGTAGCGCCTTGGAAATCTCTTCCGGAAGTCAAGGACAGGCTTAACCGGGGCAGAACGGCCGAATAAGAGCTTTTCACGTTTGCGCCGGCGCGGTCCACCTGGTAAACCGCACTCTTCAGATCCGAATTATTCTGCAAAGCGATATCGAGACACTCTTTAAGAGAAAGCGCTTTACCGCTTTGAGCAAACGAAAAGTGGATAAACAACACAAGCAAGCTTGAAACACAGACCGAAAATTTCAACAGCTTAGCCATAATACGACTCCTTTGAATGTTAAATTATGAAAACAAGCCTGAGAGCGCCGATGCTCCGAGAGCATAGAGGGCATACACGACAACCACAGCCGTGGCCATTTTCTGTGTTTTCATTTTGTAAATGACCCCTAACCCGATTGAAAGAGTGGCAATACACCAAAACGAAAAAACATCAACTCTGGATAAAAGCTGATAGAGAAAGGTGGTCGCGGATTCGTCGGGCATCAGCGAGGCGAGTGAAAACGTGACCAAAGCGGTCTCTTTTGCAAGGATGAGCGGTGTCAGGATCAAATTGTAGAGACTTAAAATCAGGAATGAATGCGCTGTCACACTCATCAGTTTTGGGAACGTCGTTTTCCCTCCTAATACGACGTTACCGACAAACATAAAAACCGCTGCGACAACAGCAACTGCAATGAAGGGTCCAATAACAGAAAAAATGTAGCCGAAAATCATCCCGAATTTTTCCCCCATTTCCCGGGTCTGTTCAATTTGCTCAGAATCCAGACCCTGCTCCAGCATGGCTTCTTCTTGCATGTTCAATCTTTCTTGTATGGTCACATCCCCGGCCAGTTTCATGAAAACCAAATTCGCAACCACCATGACCAGAAGCGGTAAAAGCCAGCCCGGCTTAAGATCGATGCTGGCAAACGTCTTGCCCGGTGAAGTAAACACGTTGATGATTCTTGAAAACGCACTCATCTCGGACGCAGATGCGCCATTCGCTTGCATCTCATTGGATTCCATTTTTCCTCTCCTCGATAAATTATGTTAATGGATTTTAAAAGATGTGCCGCATTTTAAAACGGATACGGTTTTAAAAAGTTTCGCCTTAAAATATAAGTAATCTCAATTGGTTTTCCAATTAGTTTTTCTGATACCCCGGCTGTTTAACTTTATTCGAGCCTGACCCAAGATTCGCCAAATATCAGGGCAAAGCTTCGTAACTCAAACGTCTCGTTTGCGAAACCTAAAAAAATTCTTAACAATGGGTGTGCTATGCAAGGTGAATTGATGAAAAGGATTTTAATGCTTCAAATCAGATGTAACAGCTTACCCCGCCAGCTCGAGCCCGCATGATCCCGCAAAAAACGTGCGGGACAAGCTTAAACAGGGAGACTTGCCAGAAATGACGACGGGGTAAACGGCTACACTTTGGGGATTTACTTCTCGGCTACTGAGCCGCCCAACTGGTTTACCCCATCAA
Source organism: bacterium (assembly GCA_046756745.1). Lineage (GTDB taxonomy): Bacteria > Zhuqueibacterota > Zhuqueibacteria > Oceanimicrobiales > Oceanimicrobiaceae > JBHHWX01. The sequence goes on from JBHHWX010000008.1 coordinate 27,817, forward strand.
GAAGATTGACGACCTCCAGCGAATCCAACTTGTTATCGCTCATACTGCTCTGGAAAAGAGAGACAACTTTCTGAAGCTCAGGCGGTTTCACCTCACCCGTTTTTAGTTTGTCGACGGCGTTACTAAAAATTGCTTTCGCGCTATCTTGCGAAACAGATGCGGGAAGATTTGGCATAACCATCTCCTCGATCGCGCCAACACTTTTTTCAACTGCGAAGCTGGTAAGCTTGTCTTTGTTGACGTAGATAAGAATACCGCCGATTAAAATGACAGCAACAATAACAATAACTGTGATAAGTAAGAATTTTTTCATGACGCCTCCTCCGTTTTAAGATCGGTGACAAATCTCCCTGTTTTTCCCGTCAGGTGGACGCTGAGAAACGTGGCCGGAAAGTGCGTTTCCCTTTGCGACGGCGTCCTCGCCGAGCAGACTCTATGCTGAGAAACCCTTGGCGAGACGCATCCGGGAAGTGATTTAGGACTTTCCGAGCGCGTTTCTAGGATATCCACGACACTTAATACAAAAGTACAAAACAGAATGATAAAATCAAGGATTTTAGAACATGGATAAAAAAACAGCTCTCCGAATCGTAAAAGAATATATCGCTTTTCTACAACAAAATGAATATGTCTTATGCGACTCTGCCGCGTTAGGAATTATTCAGGTTATATCAACGACATCAACTATAATCGTTGATTTTTTTTGTCATATTGTCTATAATAAAAATTATGGATAGAGAAGATCTCATAGCGTATTGGATTAACAGCTCAGATAAAGATTTTAAAACAATGCAGCATTTGTTCAAAACAAAAGATTATCATTGGTGCCTATTCCTTGGACATTTAGTGATAGAAAAACTATTAAAGGCATATTTTGTAAAAACGGTAGACCTCCAGCCGCCTTTCATCCATGATTTACTGAGATTAGCTTCAAAATCAAAATTAGAATTATCTCAGGAACAGAAAGACACATTAGATATTGTGTCAACATTTAATATCAGCGCCAGATATGATGATTATAAATTGCAGTTTTACAAACAATGCTCAAAAGAATATACAGAAAAATGGCATAAAAAAATCAAGGATTTTAGAACATGGATAAAAAAACAGCTCTCCGAATCGTAAAAGAATATATCGACTTTCTACAAAAAAATGAATTTAATATTCAAGGAGTTTATATATTTGGTTCCATAGCAAAGGGCCATTTTAATGAGGATAGCGATATCGACTTAGCGATCATAATAAAAAATCTCAAAAATGGGTTTACTATGCAAGGTGAATTGATGAAATTGAGAAGACGATTTGATTTACGCATCGAACCCCATCCATTTGATGAAATGGATTTTAATGATTCAAATCCTTTTGCAAATGAAATTATGAATACCGGGATTAAAGTTTTGTAGGCAAGAAGAATCTAAGATAAAGAACAGAGAAGGAGCTGAAAGAAACATCATTGCTGGAGCAAGGAAGACGAAAACTGAAGGGCCTGCAAGAGTTTTACTGAGAGTAGCGGCTAAGCATCCTCCGGCGGTGCTCGATGCGATGCATAACCAGTAATATGAAGGGAATACAAAGTCTCCGGCGCCAAGCCCCAACTCATTCATTCGTCCCCAAAACAACAGAAAATAATTTGACATTGACCTAACCAGGTGCTAACTGGTTGAAAAAGCTTCTTGAACGCCGGTGTCCCTCGGCGAGACGCCTTCGGGAACCCCTGGCTGCAGGTCGCCGGCGAACAGATTTCTCACCAGCTCGCCTTTGACGTTGTAAATCGTCAGAAACACATCCGCGCTTTTGTGCAGGGTAAAATCGATTGGATTTAAACAATGTACTTGACATTCACACGGAGAAAATCTATATTAGTCGTAGTCATAACTATAGTCAAGCTATCGGAGACATTTATGAAAACGGTTTCAAAAGGTGTTTTAAAAGCCAAAATGCTCGAGTACTTCAGATATGTCGAGCAAACGGGTGAGGAGCTCATTGTGACGAATAATAATGTGCCGACTTTAAAAGTGCTGCCGATAAAACAGAAGAAAAAAGTGGAAGATGTTTTTTCAGATCTTCGGGGGAAAGTCCGGATAAATGATTCGATAATGGAACCGGAGACTGGCGAGTGGGGGGTGTAGTTTTGGTACTGCTGGATACGTGCGCATTGCTCTGGTGGACGCTTGACCCAGATCGCTTGTCAGAGAAGGCCCGGCAAGTATGCGATAGCATCCACCAGGAGGGCGCTTTTATATCGTCCGTCTCAGTGTGGGAAATTGGGATAAAGATGCAAAAAGGCTTACTGGAAATCGGTGAGAGCTTGTCCGGATATGTAAGCCGCCTTAAATCTTTAAGCTGCGTGGAAATTATCGCCGTGGATGAAGAAATTTGGATTCAGAATATTCTTATAGAATGGCAAAACCGGGATCCTGCTGACAGAACGATTGTTGCTACCGCACTCATTAGAGACCTGCCAATCATGACAAAAGACCAAATAATTTTGGACTATTATTCAAAAACTATCTGGTAGTCTAGCCTTCCCCTCACCCCGTTCCCACTGGCGTCCCCACCTGTTGGGTCAGCGAAATTATACTAATTGGATAAGAATGTCTAAAACAAATGGATGATGGGATTTCTGCTACCCTGAGTAACCAGTGAGACGGTAACCATCTTAAAGAAGGTCACCGTCTTCCCGGGGCCTACTTTACCAGCAGCAGTTTCTTTGCCGCCTGCCAGTCCCCGATACGGATTTTGTAAATATACAGTCCCGTGGTCACGACCCGGCCGCGTTCGTCGAGACCGTTCCAGAGAGAGGAGTACACCCCCGGCTGCAGGTCGCCGGCGAACAGATTTCTCACCAGCTCGCCTTTGACGTTGTAAA